>NZ_ALNN01000003.1:0-122285 GCF_000293175.1 Capnocytophaga sp. CM59 | reverse complement strand
TGGGGGGTGATGAATTTCCTACATGGTCACCCTTGGGGGGTGATGAATTTCCTACATGGTTACCCCTGGGGGGTGATGAATTTCCTACATGGTCACCCTTGGGGGGTGATGAATTTCCTACATGGTTACTTCTTACAAGCAATTGACAATCAATTAATTATGTTTTTTTTAAAGTTTTTAGCCCATATACATATATTATATATACATATATTATTATATAAATATATACATCATATATAGGCCTCATTTTTTTTCTGCATTTTTTCGCTTTCTTCTCTATTTTACACAAACAACACATTACCAACACATTGCATTGTACCTGATTGGTGTAGATTTTTTGGGGCAAGATGTGTCTTTGTATATACAACGGAGTTGAGATATACAAAGACAATCTTGCTTTTCCCCATTTTTCTATTCGTCTGTCTGGGCAAGCCACACGACAGACGAATGAAAAATTGGGGAAAAGGGGGGAAAAACTCGGAACTCGTTTTTCCTTCCAAGCCGACGCTGGCTACTTGTACTAATGCCTTTTATGCGTTTTCTTTCTTTCTCTATGCCTTTTTACTACTTCAAGAAGTACTTTTCCTTGCCTTATTTGTTAATGAAAAATTAAATTTACTGAGACTCAAATGTCTCCTACAGTGTTTTATAGTCTCAAAAATAGAAAAAAGTGAAACTTTGAGTCTTCTACAGTGTTTTATAGTCCACGCATTTTTTCTTCTATTGGCCAGCCCATTTTTCTACCCGAAATTTGCAACAAAGAAAACGATGAAAATCTCTCACGAAAAAAATTTAAAGGATAAAGCAATCATTCTTAGGATCTCTTCCTCGCAGAAAGCACTATGGAAAAAGTACTGTGCAGAGAAGAAAATGAGTCTGACCGATTTTATAGTTAGTGCCGTGGAAAATAAGATGAGTGCACAAGAGAGACGTGAGGTTCTTAAGTTCATTGAAAAACAAGATAATATCTTTGCTAAGATTGAAAACAATATCAATCAGTTTGCCAATATTGCAAATGCCAAAAAGGATATAAACTCTTTTGAGATGAAATCTTTTACCGAGCAGCTTGTTAAGATACAAGAATTAAAGGCTGTACAAAATCAGATATTTAAAGATATCTATAAGTTGATAGCCTATGATAATTAAAATACTTAGTTCCGCAAGCAAGGATTTTCATGGTGTAAAGTACAATGACAAGAAAATCAATAGTGATAAAGGAGAGCTTATGGATATGAAGAACTTTCCTTCCTTTATCAATAAGGATAGTTCTCAAGAGGAGGTACGAAATTACTTAAAGTCTATATCGCAAAGCAATAAGACTAAAAAACCTCAGTTTCATGCGGTGATCTCTACCAAATTCCAAGAACATAGCAAAGAGCAGCTTACCAAAATAGCTAATGAGTTCATGAAAGAGATGGGATATGGCTCACAACCTTATATCGTAGTTTTTCATAAAGATACTGAAAATAACCATGTTCATATCGTATCTACTAGAGTAGATAAGGATACAGGTAAAAAAATCAATGACAGCTTTGAAAAAATAAAATCGCAACAAGCGCTTTCCAAAGCTATGGAGACTGTTTTAGGTGTAAGTAGAGAAGCTGATATAGACAAATTGTTGCAGTACAAATATAGTACTTTCCAACAATTGGAAAAACTTTTAGAACAGAATGGTTTTAAAGTACATATAAGTGAGAGCAACCCTAATCAAGCGAATATACTCCATAATGGACTTTGTCATAAAACATTGTTTTTGGATAAACTTCATTATGAGAAAGTAGATAAAAATGACAAACGAGCCAAACAAATCAAGGCTTTCCTTGAAAAATATAAGGATATGTATTCCAATAAAGTATTCAAGGTTGTAGACAATAGGGCTGAGAAGGGATTATATGATAAAAACAAACATAATCATACTCCAATCCCTCCAAAGATAGAATTTAAAAGCGAATTACAGGAAAAACTCAAAAATATATTTGGAATAGACATCATATTCCATTACAAAGATGACAAACAGCCTTTTGGTTACACCCTTATAGATAACGCTACACAGAGGATATACAAAGGTAGTGAAATAGCTAAGATGAATGATATTTTTGAATTTACCCAAGATATTATAGAGAAAGAAGACTTTGAACGGCTGAAGGAATACAACATCAGAAGCGACAAGGAAAAGGAGGTTATATTACAATTCTACGCCTCTCAAGGTAAAGACATAAAGGATTTTATGCTTTTTGAAAATAAGAAATTCAAGGCCAGCGAAAAGGATGAGAATTTTAAACAGCTCAAAGCCGATGTAAAAGGAAGTGCACAAAATCAATCAAAAAATGATTTTGTAGTCTTTCAGAAAGACACCAATGATGATTATTATGCCATTCATCAGCGTTATCATCAAGTTCACAAATTAGATACTCTCATTGGAAAAGAAGCATCTACTGAATATATGTCTCGAATGAATACCTCTGAGACTGGAATAAGTACTCATACTGACTTCAATCACAGTAATGGTAATGTTTCAGAGGTTTTTCATTCAAAAAAAGAGAACTCTCTTATAGAGGAAGTAGGCAATGCCTTGAGTAAAAGTGCTATTGTAGGAAGAGATACTACAGAAGACGAATTTAAGAAACGAAGAAAAAAACGAAGATAATGATACTAACATTTGCAACACAAAAAGGTGGTGTAGGGAAAACAACCTTAGCTATAGCCTTTGCTAATTACCTATCTCTTGTAAAAAATAAACAAGTAAAGGTTTTTGATTTTGATTTTCAAAGATCCTTTTTTCAGAAATGGGAAGAAGATAAAGCCTTATCTCTTCCTGAACTCTATGAGGTAGAGATAGTGGGAGACCCCAATCAACAAGAAAGTCTTCTTGATTTCCAAGATATTGCAGATATGAAACAGAGTGATATCTACTATATCTTTGACTTGGCGGGAACCTTGGATGAGAAATATATAGAACTCTTGGTCTATAGTGATTTTGTTATTATTCCTTTTGAATATTCCGATGTATCAGTGAAATCTACACTCGTATTTATCAATGTACTGGGAATGGTAGAGAGCCAAGCCAATAGAGTGTTCATCCGCTCTAAATATGACAAAGGCTATCTCTACAAAAACCAAGCAGAGATGGATGAGGAGATCCGTAAGTATGGTAGAATACTCTCCTCTCCTGTATATAAGCGCAATATATTGCAGAGTATTAATACTCGCAAACTTTCTTATGAACAAAGAGACGCTGTAAAGAAACCTTTTGAAGAATTAATACAATACATACATGAAAGCAGCTAAATTACCTCTTTCCATTCAGTTGGAACGAAAATATAATGATATAAACATGTATAGATTTATCAATGACTGGATGGAAACAAAGAAAAATAGGAAAAATAGGGTTATCAGTATGAGTAACGACCTATATACAGAGCTTGATAAGTTCAAAATATTTGAAATAGACCTAAATGAGATGATTGATATAGGTCTAAGGTATGCTTTGAATAAAAAGGAATTTAGAAACATGCTTACACAACTTATAAAAGAAAAAGATAACTATCTAACTATCTAAAAATATAATACAGATGACAAAATTTATCACCATTGTAGTCGTTATCTACATTATTTATTATGCAGCTAATATTATATATGATATATTCTTCAAAAAGGAAAAGCGTACTCCTGATGAGGAAGATAAAGAAGAATTTGCTTTTAACAATATAGATGATGATGTAAAAGTAACTAATGTAGGAATAGACGATGTAGAAAATATGGATATGGGAGAAAGTATGGAAGCTAGTGAGGATGACCTTTTCTCTTCTGCAGCAGACATTGATGACGATGAAACACCTACTGATACTGATTTACAAGCCATGCAAAGAAAGTATGAAGAGGAGGAAAATATAGACAATAACTCCGTCACAAATACTATTGAAAAGGAAAACGTAGATGATACATCAAATTCTGGAGGAATAGCACCCTCTTTCCCTTCTTTTGATAAGCAAGAGGTACTTAGAAAAAATAGAGAACTTTTTAGAAACATTATCAATATGGCCGAGACCAATATACAAACTATTGCAACGGCTGATGGAGAAAAAATATACAAGTCTATGATGAATTTCAATAGCTAAACTAATAAACAAGTAATTTTTTATAACCATGAGAAATTTTTATTTCAAGATGACTAGAGGACAGAAGTTTGTCCTAGCTTTATTCTTAATCGTTTGTGCAAGTAGCCCTTCTTTTGCACAAGGAGCTGGTGCTATTGGTGATGCTGCTAATACCATCAAATCTTACTGGGGTCCCGTTAGTACTTTAATCAAAGTAATAGGTGCTGTTGTAGGACTTATAGGAGGATTACGTATCTACAACAAATGGACGAATGGAGATCAAGACATCAACAAGGAGATCCTTGGTTGGGGCGGCGCTTGTTTGTTCTTGTTCTTAGTACCTACTTTCGTAGCAGCTTTCTTTAATATTTAATAAAGAACAAAGAAAACAAACACAAACGGTTATGGAATTTTACCTGTACAAGGGGTTAAAAAAACCCCTTGTCCTTTTTGGACTAAAAAATAAATACATTGTTTATGCCCTTGGTGCTGCTGCTTTAGGAGTTATCGGACTTGCAGTATTACCCTCCTTGATAGGTTTCTTCTTCGGTATCATTTTAGGAGCCGCTATAGGCGGAGCAGGTATATGGTATGTCTTCTATTTACAGGATAACAAAGGACTCTATCAAAAACAGAAAAATAATGAGGAAATACATATTTTCCCCAAACGATTTAAACTTAAAAACATGAAGACAAGATGAAAACAAAATCTTTTGAGTTTCCATTTATCGGTTATGATTATGCAAGGGAACATGGTTGGAAAATGGATGTGCTTATAGGGCAGTATGGAAATCCTATCATAGGTATTCGTATCAAAAATATTGTAGAACAATACTCCGCAGATCCTGATCGCTATGAACAATTCCATACAGTGTTAAACCAAGTTATAGCTATCATAGGCGAAGAACATATTGTACAGAAAGTGGACATCTTCGCTAAAAAAAGATATACAGCTGAAAAGGAAAAGACCTTTTTGCAACAAAAATACTCTGAGCACTTTGACGGACGTATCTTTAAAACCATAGATACCCTACTGCTTTTTACAGATATCTTAGATAATAATAAAAGTAAATACAAATTCTCTGAGAAAAAGTATAAAGAGCTTCGAGATAAATGCGAAAAAGTATTTTTATTGTTAGAACAAAGCGAATGTGAACCCAACTGGCTCTTTGAAAAAGATTTCGAATATTATATAGGAGGCATACTAACAATGAAGTTCGCTGATATTCCTACTTTTGACAATATCAAATCTACCAATGAATATCTAAGAATCGGGAACTCTTTTGTTAAGACCATTTCCTTTGTAAATGTAGAAAATATTGACCTTCCCAATAGTATTACTCCTTATGCAACCATGGGAGGTAATGGTGCAGTGTCAGACTTGGCTATTGATAATTTCTCCTTTCTTAACGAGTTAGAGGATTATCAAACTATCATCTATAATCAGGTAATTGCTATTCCCAATCAAGTACAACGACAACGAGATTTAGATAAAAAGAAAAGAAAACATGAAGGAGTAGCCAGAAGTGCGCCTTCTAACGCTATTGTTGCCGAAGAGATTGAGGAATTGCTACACAATATTGCTGTAGATGGACAGCTCGTGGTAGACGCTCATTTCTCCTTAGTTGTTGCTTGTGATACTTTGGAGAAAATGGAAAAAACACAATCTACTATTGAGAGTAAACTATTTACTAAGGGAATAATAGTTTCTAAAAATGCTTATAATCAAATGGAGCTATTCCGCTCCGCTATTATAGGGAATGCAGTAGAGTTAAAGGATTACGATTTATTTACCACTACTAGCGAGGCTGGGATATGTTTTTTTTTTAAAGAAAGTTTTCCCATAAGTGAAAAGTCCAATTTCTATCTAAGGTTTGCTGACAGACAAGGAGTCCCGCTCAAGGTGGATACATCTGATCTACCTTATCAAACAGGACGTATCAATAATCGTAATAAGTTCGTCCTAGGCCCTTCGGGTAGTGGTAAATCATTCTTGATGAACAACATTGTAGAACAATACCTTACTTACAATTATGATGTAGTTATTGTAGATACAGGAGATTCCTACTCAGGTACATGCGCCTACAAAGGCGGGCGTTATATCCAATATACAGAGGAAAAGCCTATTACTATGAACCCTTTTGCAGTAGGTAAGGAGGAATTTAATATTGAGAAAACGGAGTTTCTAACCAATCTTATCTTTTTGATATGGCAAGGGCCGGATGCAACCATGACTCCATCGCAGAAGTCTATCTTAGATAATGCACTTCTTGCTTACTACCAACAACATTTCAATGGGAACGAAGAAAAGGCTTGGTATGAGGAGAAAACAGATGAGGAAATCCTACTATATCTCAACAAATATAATATCTATGAGGAGGATATAGAGCAAGAAAACACAAGTTTCTATGACATATTAGGGTTACCTTTTGATGCCACCACTAAGGATATTAAGGAAAGGGGACGAAAACTATTACAAGAATACCACCCCGATAAAAACCAAGGGAACCAAGACTATGACCCTGAGCGCTTTTTTAAAATCTATGAGGCGTATGAAACACTTTCTGATGAGGAAAAACGCAAAGCTTATAATGAATCCTCTGCCCTTATCACGATAAAGAATGAGATGATACCAGTAGGGGAAAACCAAGAAAATAGTGAAAACAATCATACTAGATATGCGCTTATAAAACATGTAAAGCGAATAGCTGAAGACTATAAAGTGCCAGAACTATCATTCAATAGTTTTTATGAGTTTTGCGAGAAGTTCTTACCTGTATTTCTTAACAACAAACATCATAAAATCACAGAGCAGGAATTCAACTTACGCACTTTCCTTTTTGTTTTGAAGGACTTTTATAGAGGAGGACGATATGGTACTACTCTCAATGAGAATGCCGATAGCTCCCTATTCTATGAACCTTTTATCGTATTTGAGATAGACAATGTGAAGGATAACCCTAAGTTATTCCCTATAGTTACCCTTATCATTATGGATACATTTATACAGAAAATGCGATTACGTAGTGATAGACGAAAGGCACTTATTATTGAGGAAGCCTGGAAAGCGATTGCCTCGAAGCTAATGGGGGGATACATCTTATATCTGTATAAAACTGTACGTAAATTCTGGGGAGAAGCGGTCGTTGTAACTCAAGAGTTAGATGATATTATCGGAAATGCAGTAGTGAAAGACTCTATTATTAATAACTCCGATACCTTTATCCTACTTGACCAAACCAAGTTCAAAGATAACTTTGATCGTATAGCAGCTCTGTTGTCTCTTAATAAGGTAGAACAAAACAAGATATTCACCATCAATAACCTAAATAACAAAGCAGGACGAGGACGATTTAAAGAATTTTACCTAAAAAGAGGATCTAAAGGAGAGGTATATGGTAACGAAGTATCCATAGAACAGTATCTGACCTATACGACTGAAAAGCCCGAAAAATCGGCTATTACATACTATGTCAATGCTATAGGGAACTATGATGAAGCCTTGGCTGCTTTCGTTCGAGATACAAAAAAATACAAGGAGGATATGAAAACAATTTTTACTCTTACAAACCTATATAAGAAGCCTTTGGACGAGGATGTGATTGGTTTCTTTAAGAAATTCAAAAAGGAGTTCGAGGGTAAAAATGTCCTTAAAGAACTTGACGAATATGTCAAAGACCAAGGAGTATCCTTAGTTGAGATTGTACAACGCAACTTAAAAAGACAAGAATATGAAAGTAAAGCTGTTTAATTTAATTCTTCTGTTCCTCCCTTGTATAGGAAGTGCTCAGGAAATATACATAGACGCATTTACGGCAGCAGCTATGGGAGGGTATGCTGCTACTCTAAAAGGAGGACATGAAAGAGCAGAGAAAGAACAAGACAAACTCCAAAAGGCACAGACCTTTATCAGTGCACAAGTAGCTTTGGTCAAAAAAGTACAAGACAAAGTGTATAAGGGGCTTAGTGAAGTATCTGGTAGCATCCAAAACGCTATTCAAGTAAAAAATATTGGAGAGAAAACAAAAAGATGTGTAGAATATTCTAAAAATATAAGCCAACTTGTAGAAAGACATCCTCAATATGCTATCTTTGGAGCAAAAGCCACTCAGAGATGTTATGAGCAGATCTTGAAAATAGCCAATGAGATGAGTAATATCCTTGCTGATGGGGAAACCAATCTTGCTACCGCAGGCGACAGATATAGGGTATTAGACAATATAGAACAACAAGTACGTATGCTTAAAATATATCTTATCTCTGTACAATTAGCCTTAGAGAATGCTGAGTATGCGGGATTTTGGAAATCTATTAATCCTTTTCAAGGCTATGTAGATACGGATAAAGATATTATCCAAAACATTATGAAAAAATTTAAACATCAATTCTAATGAAACCTATTGTTTTTTTATTAGGGATATTCCTCTGTAATAGCTTTAATGCGAGAGGACAAGAAGAAGAAGAGGCCTTATCTCCTGCTCTTATCTCCATAGAAGTAAAACATTCTCTTCAAGAGCATGATCGTCAGAAAAAACTCAAGGAAAAACAATTACTCAATACCAGTACCGAAGGAGTTAATCAAGAGCAGTGGAAATCCTATAAAAAGGTTGTAGAGAAAGTACAAGATCGCTTGCGAAAAGTAGACTTTATCCTACAAGCCATTCCTACAGGATATGCTCTGTCTCAAAAATATAGAGATATAAAGGCTAATCAGCGACAGATTGTAAGAGAAATACGCACAGCTCCCCAGGCCATTAAGGAGGTTTTGCCTAATCAAATAAAATTTGTAGATGATTTGCAAATGGTAATCCGATTTCTTACAGGCATTATTGCTTCCTATGGTGCGATGAACCAGATGGAGCGAGCTGATAGGCAAATATTCTTAAACCACGCTTTGGCAGAGGTTGATAGGCTAAATAGTAATTCTTATGCAACCTTATGTATCATACGAGATGCCAAGGAACAAGCAAGGATTAAAAAATCCATGTTTGACTACTATATACAACGAGATAAAGAACTTGTAGAGGATTTACTAAAGAATATCAAACGCTTATAATTATGAAAAATATATTCTATATGCTTATCCTAATAGCATTTCTATACTATCAAAAGACACATGCTCAATATTTTACTTGGACAACTAACCCCAGACTATTGGCACAAGTAACAGCTAACAATGGTGTAAGACTTACAAGCTTAGAAGTATTCAAAAAATCATTTGAAAAACAGAAAAAATGGTATGAAGATGCTAAAAAAGATATGACTAAAATATTAGCCGTACATGAGTTTATATATGAGCAACTTTACAATGTTAATTCCCTATTTAAACAAGGTCAAAAGGTAAAGTATATAAATGAATATTTAAAGAAGATATTAAAAGAATTACAGAATTTATTAGATAAAGGAAATAAAAATATAAAATATATCCATGTAGTTATAAAATACTATATAAAAGTTCTTCAAAGGATAGAAGATTTAGGAGAAGGATTAAAAAAAATAGTTGAAAAAAACAAGGAACTACTCATAGATCCTTATGATAGAGATGAACTTTTAGATAATCATCTATTTAAAATACGAATGATATATATAGAGTTACTCAATATAAATAATATGCTTGAATTTAGCAGTAATAGAGCCTATATATACTCTATACCTGAATTGGGTACTTGGGTAGAAATGGACAAAGACCTTACTAAAGATATTATACGAAAAATCAAAACTCTAAAATATTACTAATATGAAAAAGATAATATTGTACGGACTACTACTATATGGTTCCTCCCTCTCTGCACAAACCGAATATAAAGTGATTAGGGATGATGCTCTAAGACAACAAGAGGGGCGTATGGTATTTCAAGAATGGGGAGGTACTGATGATTGGAAACCTGAAGCTGAATATTATAAAATATTCGGTACGCGTGTAGGTCCCAATCTAAGCTGGAGACACTCCTTGGTATGGGGAATGTTCGCTCCAAAAGCTAACAAACGTTACAAAGAAGGTTCCGATATACGCCCCCTAAGAGTAGGAGGCGAGGAAACACAAAGACAAGTTGCAACCCATGCTATGGAAGCACAAGCCAAAGAAACAAAAGAACATATTAAGACTCTTAAAAGTAGAAGTTCTGATGACATGGCATATTGGACTCCCTACACTATCAATGCAGACCCTTTGTATCTGCTTTATTATAAGCGAATGCTAACCCCATTAAAGAATTTCCCAGAATACCCGACTTGGCGTGATTGGGGCTTTCCTAATGAAGAAGCCTATAAAAGAGCTGGTCGTATAGGTCAGATTGATGAATTGCGTATAAAATTACATGTTCTCAAAGATACTTATAAAACAGCTATGACCTTACCTATGCCTCGTGGCAAACGCTTTCTACTCTATCATAAAGCACTCATAGGCTGGAGAGACCTCCAAGTAAAGATAGCCAATTGCAACAGAGAAAGCAAATACTCTATAGACAGTAAAGATCTCTTAGAACAACAGAAAAACGCTATAGATAAAGTCAATCTAATGAGTGATTTAGAAATCGCTCGACAAGTAATGCAACAGTACAAACATAAATTTTAACTATATGAATATCAGGCAACTAATAATTATCTTATGTTTAGGCCTATTTCTTTTACCTATATCATTAAGAGGGCAAGCCTCACAGAATATAACAACTGAACAGGGAGCCAAAACAGCCCAGTTTATGAAAGGAAGTGGAGACTTCGAAAGCTGGTTTATGGAAGCATTCACAAAGATAGATATGCAAATGGATGGAAGAGCTAATGATGTACTAAAAGTAGGCAAGGCAATAGCTGGTATTGGTATGCTAATATACCTTGCTGTGATCGGTTTTAGAATGCAGAGTGGTGCTGCCGAATGGAGTGTGGAACCTATGATTAAACCTGTTGTAGTAGCACTTCTTCTTATCAACTGGGTACCTTTCACCAAAATGATACAAGCTCCCTTACAAATGTTAGCTGAACCCTCAGAGGCTATCTTCAAGGATATTGAGAGAGAGACAAATGCAAGAAGAACTTTTAGATATACCAAACAAATGCAGGTATTAGAGGCTACCATTAATCTTAATGCTACTATACTTGCTAAGCAAAAGGGCTTTTGGTCATCTCTTGGCGATGGTGAAATTTCCCAAGCTTTTGGCAATCTATGGGATAAGATAACGGCTCCTATTGAGGAGGTTGTAGAAAGGGCTAACTATAAAATGCAAAAACTATTAGGTGATTGTATAGAAATGATTTGTCTCATCATTCTACGTGTGGCTGTTTATTTTATTTTCTTTATCCAAAAAGTTTGGTCATATATTCTTATTGTACTAGGGCCTATTGCTATAGGTATATCTTTCATACCTGGTTTTGAAAGTTCTTTCTATAACTGGATATCCAAGTTCATTAATATCAATCTATACACTTTTATTGCTTATACGATTATCAATATCGGACAACAGATAATCATTGCAGGGTATGAAATGGATATCAGCAGACTCTCTGCCATTGTAGATAATAATGGAAACGTTATAAATCAAGGATTATTACTAACCTACACAACATACAATGGTATGGCAACCTCTGTAGTATTCCCTTGTGTGGGATATTTGGTTACAGCCATAGGAGTACTTATTACCCCTACAATAGCAGACGCCATTGTATCAGCAGGAGGTGCAGGCGTAATGACAAAAGTAAAACAAGCAGCCATGAATGGAGCTAAGACTACTTTATCTGGTGGAAAGGGAATAATAGGAGGTGCAAGCAGAGGATATGGTGCGGCAAAACAAGGTTTCCAAAATTTCTATGCTAAGAGCATGGATCCTCATGCTACTAGAATAGCAGGTGATGCCGTATTTGGTAAAGGTAAAAAATAATAATTTATAAACACATGATAGTCAAAAATATTGAAAAAAGAATAAAAATAAACAAAAGTGTATCAATAGCTACTGTAATATTAGCTATGGTAATTGTAATCGTAGGCTTTATCTATTCCTACAAAATCGTACGAGACGCTCGTAAATCACTGTATGTCATTGACAACGGAATACCTGTGCTGGTAAAACAAACCGATGAACTCTTAAATCGCCCTGTAGAATATAAGGCGCAGATAGAGTTGTTCCACAAGTTATTCTTTACCCTTGTCCCTGATGATGCCTATATCAATGAGAATATAGACAAATCCCTATATCTCATAGATGACACAGGAAAGAAAGAAAGGAATAACCTTTTGGAGAAAGGTTTTTATAACCAAATCATTTCCTCCAATGCCACAGTATCTGTGCGAACAGACTCTATCAATGTTAATCTTAATGATAAGAAGTTTATTTACTATGGTACTCAAATGATAAATCGTAGGTCAAGTCTTATTACCCGTAGACTTATCACTCAGGGTTCCTTCAAGGACATTGCTCGTACCCCTAATAATGCCCACGGAGTACTACTTGAAAACTGGAATATATTAGATAATACTGAAATATCAGTCAAACAAAAAAACTATTAATCATGAAATTCTTTGCTAATATCAAAAAGTGGATAACAAGTAACCCAAAAAAGTTCTACTTCTATGCTATGATACTACTAGTTGTTTCCTTCGTAGCCAATACAATCTTTGACATCTATGTTTATAAAACAGAAACTCGGAAACCCAAATTTATAGTACCCTCTCTCTATCAAGGTACTGATGTGGTTGCCTCTGAATATGAGAATAGATTAAAAGAAATGGAAACTATAGCACAAGAACTAGCTGAGTTCAAGTCAAAGCACAAACAAGGGACAGCTTTCACCCCCGCTGATAGCCTCAGAATTGAATACTTATACGAACAATATCAAACGTTGAAAAATGGAAAAAATAAAGAAAATTAATTTCAAGCAACCTAAGTATATTATTCCTCTTATTGTGCTTCCTGTCCTTCTCTTCATTGGTTATCAATTTATTGACCTAATCAATGGTGATGATAAAACAAAACAAGCACAACAAGAAATAAGTACTTCCCTTGGGAAAGTAGACGCTCCTATTCTTTCCAAAAACAAGGCCTATGACAATCTATTCAACGATGAGAATAAAGACGGACGAACGATGATACAAGGCTTTGACAAAGAAAACGATAGCTTATTTGCCTATACTGACAACCTGAATGAGCAACAGAAGCGGTACTTGGACTCTATAGAGTATGTACAAAAAAATGGATTTAACCAAAAACAATCGGCCAAGGTCAGAGAGTCTTATTACACTCCTAATGCTGATGCTCAGAAACAACAAGATGACGAGGATTTTAATCGTTCCATGGAGATGATGAGAATGCTCAATGAAGGTAATAAATCCGAAGAGACCAAGCAAGAAGAAAAGGAATACGACCCTGTGAAAGGCCTTAGAGAACAAATGCTTTTCTTAGATTCCTTAGAAAAATCCAAAGACCCCGCCTATAAGCGACAAATGGAAGCACAAGGGCGAATAAAAGCGAACAAGGACAAAATGGATGAGTTCCTCAATAGTACTATGCAAGTGAGTAAGACAAGGAATTTGGGAGCTTTCAATCATATTTCTAAGCAAAAAGAAAACTTCACTATCAAGTCTGTTATTGATGAGAATATCAAGGGATATTTAGGTTCTCGCATACGCTTGAGACTCTTAGAGGATATCTTTATTGGCAAAAAGAAAGTACAAGTAAAAAAAGGTACTTTCCTATATGCTGAAATATCAGGTTTCTCCCAACAACGTGTTTTTCTCAATATTGTTTCAGTTATGGTAGATAATGATATTTACCCTATCAACCTATCCATATATGATATGGACGGAATGAAAGGCCTCTATGTGCCCTCTAGTGCTTTTCGTGAGATGACACGAGAGTTAGGAGCTAACTCTATACAAGGAGTTAATGTAGAGAGTGGTCAAGGCTTCTTTAACAGCTTAGCAGGTAACCTATTTCAGTCAGCCTCACAAGCTGTAACCGCTATCATTCGAAAGAACAAAGTAACACTTAAGTATAATTCATATATCTATTTAATTGACGAAAAAGACCTAAAGAAAAAAGATGAAAATGAAAAATAATATCACAAAAATCGCAATCATTGCCTTTGCACTCTTTTGCTTTCTGCAACCCAAAAATACACAGGCGCAAACATTAGAAGATAAAATAGAAGTAGCTAAGCTACCTATTATATTCATGGGGAGAGATGTCAATATCCATATCATCGCGCCCGAACCTATCCAATTTGTAGATCTCTCCACTAATGATTTAGTGGGAGACCTTCCTGCGGACAACATTGCTCGTATCAAGGTGCAAGTAGAGGACAGCAATAGTGAGGACAATGCAACCCAAAAACCAAAGTTCGTAACAGGACAGGACATCGGTGTTATTACGATTGTTGGTCAATCTTTCTTAGCTCAATACCGAGCTATCTATAGGGAAGAAAATAGGACTTGGCTAGCTTCCAATATTCATATCAAGGCTGAGGATATGCAACCCTTAGAGTATCCTAAATTCAAATACTCTAACTATGAGCTTAAAAAGTTTGCCTTGCAGATTATGGATAAAAAAGTCAACAAAAAACCTATCCGTAAGAAGAAAGACCTAAAGCTAACAATGCAACTCAATAATGTATACGTGATAGATGACTATATTTTCTTGGATATATCCATAGAAAACAATACCAACTTATCATGCAACATAGAAGGAATGAAATTTAGCATTGAAGATAAGAAGATTTACAAGGCTACCAACAATCAAAGTATATTGTTAAACCCTCTATTCTCACTAAATGACCAAACGAAAGTAAGGAAATCTTACCGAAATATATTTGTCTTTGAGAAATTTACATTTCCCAATAGTAAGATACTCAAAATACGCCTTATTGAAGAGCAGATTTCAGGGCGTGTGATTGATATGAAAATCAATTATTCAGATGTCCTACAAGCTGACACTTTCTAACACAGATAAGGAAATAGAACCAATATATTATGACAAATGAAAATTTAATAGCTGAAATATCTCTAAAACTATACGAAAAGGATAATATTATCAAATTAGAAACAATCGAACAAGGAACTAATGAAAGTTATTCTTTATTATCGAGCGTAATTAGAGAAGAAAGTCATAGAACTGAGATTAAAAAGATAATGGCTTTATTGAGTACAATACTATCATTTTATAAAAACGAATATTTATGAGCATGCAAGAGCAACAAAATCAGATTAAAATCTATGATTTCTTCCAAAAAATGGTCTATGGGGTCGTTTCCTTGGATTGTTTGATACTATTCTTTCAGAATGCAGAGATACCCATAGCATCTAATATTTTACAGAGTTTCGGGAAAATGGGAGTATTTTATCCTCCTATTCATGCGAAATTCGCAACCCTTGTACTAATAGCTTTGGTAGCTATTGGAACGAGAGCGAAGAAAAAACAGGATTTGAATGTTACCAAGGAAATTATTCTACCCATGGTTATAGGACTACTTATGATTATAGGATCATTGGTCTTAGTTACTGGGGCTGAGAATATCCACCTACCTTATGTACTCCCTTTTGTCAATGCTTATCAAATAGGATATGCCTTACTATCTTTTGCAGGTGCTCTCATTACGCAAAAAGGAGCCGATAGTATCTCAAAAATGGTACAAACAAAAATGGGTATAGATCGTTGGAACACGGAAGAGGAAAGTTTTGACCAAAATACAGAACTGAAAGTAACTGATAGTTCTGTCAATATTCCTTACAAATTCCGCTATAAGAAGAAAACCCATCAAGGCTGGATGAATATAGACCCATTTAGGGGATCCATGGTTATTGGTGTCCCTGGGTCTGGTAAATCTTTCGGGATTATCAACCCTGCCATTCGTCAAATGGTAAGCAAAGGATTTTGCCTATGTATCTATGATTTTAAATTTCCCAGCTTAGCCGAAATAGCTTACTATCACTATTTGCAAAAGAAAAAGAGTGACCCAGAGTATAAGCACAAATTCCATGTGGTGAATTTGGATAAAGTAGAATATTCCCGTAGGGTCAATCCTTTCAAGAAAGAGTATATAAATACCCTAGCTCAAGCACAGGAAATGGCTGAATCCATGGTTACAGCTTTACAGAAAGGGGGAGGCTCTGGCGGAGGAGGTTCTGAGGCCTTCTTTACACAGTCCGCAGTCAATTTCCTTGCCTCATCTATATTTTTCTTTGGCACCTATCAAAATGGTAAATATTCTGACCTACCACATATACTTGCCTTTATGAATAGGAGTTACCAAGAAATATTTGACACTCTATTTACCAATGAAGAATTGGTATCTCTTATGTCACCCTTTAGGTCAGCTTATGAGAACAAAGCCTTTGACCAATTGGAAGGACAGGTTGGCACTGTGAAGATATTCCTATCACGTCTAGCTACCAAAGAAAGCTTTTGGGTATTTAGCGGAGACGAGGTGCAACTGAAGATATCGGATAAAGCAGATCCCTCAATTCTAATCCTTGCGTCCAACCCACAAACACAGGATATCAACTCAGCTCTTTATTCCGCTGTACTCAATAGGGTTATAAGTCAGATTAATGAAAAAGGTAACCACTATAGCGGACTGATAGCCGATGAGTTCCCTACTATCTATATACATAAAATAGATAACCTTGTGGCAACCGCTCGTAGTAACAAAGTAGCAGTAGTATTGGGATTACAGGAACAACCACAGCTCCGACAATTCTATAAAAAAGAAGTTGCTGAGACTATCTCTGCTATTATGGGGAATATTCTCTCTGGTGCTGTTCGTGACAAGGGAACACTTGATTGGCTTGAAAAAATGTTTGGTAAGATAAAACAGAAAAGTTACTCTGAATCTATATCTAACCAAGGAACCAATATGACCATTAGCGAAAAAATGGATGTGATGATACCCGCTGGCAAAATAGCAGGTCTTCGCACAGGGGAAATGGTTGGTATGGTTGTCCAAGGAGAGGACAATGCAACAGAAGAATTTAAGACCTCTGCTATCTCTGGAAAAATCAATCTTGATATGAATGCTATTAAAATAGAAGAGGCAAATTATCCTAAAATGCCTATATACTATTCCTTTAAGGACGAGGCTGGAAATGACCGTAAAAATGATATCCTGATGACCAATTTCCGCCGTATCAATAAAGAAGTAGAAATGATTATACAAGATGTAAGAGAAAGTATCGCAAACATTGCCTAAAAATACACATTATGCAACAGAAAAAATACTTATGGGGACTTATCCTTTTTCTTTCTGCAACCCCAATGCTCAGGGCTCAATTCAACACACTAAGCCCACAGGTGCAACCTGAAAAGAAAAAGTACGAACGATATACTATCGTAGAAAATACAGATGTAGTTGCAGAAAAAAAAATGCAGTCGGGGCTGTGGCACAAGCTGTTCAAGAGTGAAAAGACAACTCTTCGCAAAGAGGTTGATTCTCTCAAGAAAGCCATTGAGCAGAAGGACAAACAACTTTCTATCAAGAAAATAGAAGACTCTATTGTTCTTGCTTTGGTTAAGAAATCTATTCTTAGCAGTGTCAGTCCCAAGAAAGAAGCTGAACCTAGTCAGCCAACATCTAAAACGCCTAAGATAGCTATGCCTCTAAGTGGAGACCTTACCATTACCTCTTCCTTTGGAGAACGCTTTCATCCTATCCTGAAAGAAAACAAATACCACAATGGAATAGACCTCAGAGCTAATAATCAGTACGTTTATTCCGTTTTAGATGGAGTTATCAGTAATGTAGGTTGGGACTACAATGGAGGCGGAGGACTTTTCATAAAGGTAAGGCACAACAATGCCTTTGAAACTACCTATTGTCACCTATCAGAGGTCTATTATAGGCAAGGTGAACCAGTCAAAGCAGGGTATGTGATTGCCCGCAGTGGTAATACAGGTCGCTCCACTGCTCCACACTTACATTTCTCTGTCAAAGAGAATGATAAGCACATTAACCCTGTAGATTTTCTAAACGACCTTATAACACTAAATAGGTAGCTATCCAACAGTACAAAAACAATAGTAAATTCCTATAATAATTTTAAAAAATAATATATGGTAACAGTTGTTAGTTTAGAATCTCGTATAACAGATAGGTTCAAAGCACAAGGAGAACCAGGTTACGAGTTTATAATTGATTTTCAATTAGATTCAGAGAGAGATTTACCCCTTTTAAAAGACCTATTAAATGTATTTGTAGACTCAAATTGTTATGAAGTTTCTACAATGGCAGAAAAGGAAGACTTTGTAGATGTTATTTGCAGGTCTGATTTTGGATATGGGACTGAAATAATAAACTGTCTAAAGGTTGAGTGTTATACCGTAAGAGATAAAGTAGAATGGTTTCTATACAAAAGAAATATTTATAATTCTTTTGAAAGAACTATTGATGAATGGGATTTAGCTTCTGATGAAATGAAAGTTTTGGAAAGCACCTATCTTATTGGTTTTTTTCTAAAAGCTATGAGAAGGTTAAATAGTGGTTATATTTCATTAGAAGAAGCAAACAGCGACAAATATATAGAAATATTAGAGTCTTTTAAAGAAATTAAAAAATTCATAGCTCAAAAAATTAATGATAAAACCACTAATGACGAAGTCAAAAGTTCTATCAAAAAATATTTCAATATGTGGTATGTCGGAAATTCCGACACACCACTCAACACGGCGCTATAGAAGAAAAAACTCAAGAAAAAGAAGTAAAATGATTTAATCACTATAAATAACAAACTATGAGCGAAACAAGTGCTATTATCCTACTATCTATTGTAGGGATAACCTCTTTTCTCAACTTTACCCTTTTCTTAATAATGGACGAGAAAATCAGAGATTTTATTAAAATTCTAAAACAAATACATCATGACCAAAACACTCATTCTAGCCGAGAAACCCTCTCAACTCCGTGAATATGTCAAAGCACTGGGAGGTTTTACCCAAAAGGGAGACTTTTACGAAAGTGACCAATATATAGCCTCCTCTGCTCTGGGACACTTAATAGAATTAGCTGAAGATACAGCCTATCGCCAAGCAGGAAACTGGGACAAATCCTATTTACCGCTACTACCAGCACTGGGAGACTATGTATATGAGCCCAAACGCAATGATGAAGGCAGACAAGCTCACTTAAAGAAACTAGCTACCCTCTTTAAAAATCCTGATATAGGAATGATCTATGTAGCTACAGACTCCGACCGAGAGGGAGAACTGATATTCCGCTATATATACAACTATTTCAAGTGTAAGCTACTCTACAAGCGAGTATGGCTATCCGCCTTGGATGATAGTGAAATACGAAATGCTTTTGCCCATCCTAAGTATAGTCAAGGCGATGATTTCTTAGAAAATCTTTCCAAAAGCGCCTATGCTCGTGCTATTACCGATTGGCTTATTGGAGCTAATGCAACCCAAGCGGCTACCTTACAGCTCGGTGCAGGAAAACTCCTATCTATAGGACGTGTGCAAACAGCTATTTTGAAGATTGTAGCTGACCGTTATCTAAAGAACAAAAGTCATCAAAAAAGCTATACCTATAAGCTCATTACCAACCACTTTTATAATGGAACTGCTTATACTGCGGAGAGTCCTATTTATGAAAGCAAAGCCCAAGCAGAACAGCTCCTGCAGAGCCTTGCTACCTCTCATAATTTTGTGTCCTTTCAGAAGAAAACAGAGCGTAAGAACCCACCTCTATTACACACCTTGGATAGCCTTACCATTGTAGCCAACAAACTTTATAAGTACACAGCCTCAGAGGTCTTAGCCTCCGCACAAAGTCTCTATGAAAAGAAACTCACCTCGTACCCTCGTACAGAGGATCCTTATATCACAGAGGAGGGGTATGGCAAACTCAAACATTCTTTACAGCCATTGGTATCATTGTGCCTTAATATCAGTGATTTCATTTTTCCGAGCCAGCCCCCTGCCTCTGTAGATGGTTCAAAAATTACAGGCTCTCACGACGCCTTGGTGCCTACTGGGCAGACTGCGGGGATTGATAGTCTCTCCGAGCAAGATAGGCGTATCTATGAACTTATACTATATCGTTGCTTAGAGAGTTTCTCAGAGGTTGCTATATACGAAAAAGGGGTATATAAGTTCGAAAATCAAAGTATCCCTTTCAAAACCCATACAAGTTCTCTAATACAAGTAGGTTGGAAAAAATATACTCCTAAGGCGAAAACTACTACAGAGGAAGAAGACGAGGAAGAAGAAACATTAACCTTGCAACTCCCCTATGTACAAGGTGATAAGGTAGCTATCGACAAAAAAGGTGTCAAGGAAATAGAGAGCAAACCACCCGCTATCTACACTCCTGCTACATTGACCGCAGACCTTTGTAATTTGGGTAAATTCCTACAAGAGCAAAGCCCTGAAGTATATGCCGCTTTGCAAGGAGAGTTTGACCTCAAAGGGCTTGAGATAGGCACCAAGGGTACACGCCCTGGGATTATTGAAACATTGGTCAATACTCGCAAGTATATTGCCTTTGAGAAGAACAAGTACATTCCAACCGAACTGGGACTACAGTTTTACAACGCTATCAAAGACCTTGAAGTAGTCAATGTCGCTCAGACGGCACGCCTGGAATACCAACTCAAGCAAGTAGCCGTGGGGAAAGTATCTGTAACCGAGTATTACAATCATCTTACGGACTATGTAAAGAGTACCGTGGCACAGATTTTTTCTCTGCAATCCTCTATTACAGCCTCTACTCGCAAAGGCTTAGGTACTTGCCCTGTGTGCAAAAAAGGACAGATTGTAGAATATGACAAAAGCTATGGTTGCACTGAGTATAAGAATGGCTGCAAATATAGTATTTGGAAAGAAATTGCTCATAAAAAACTTACAGCTAAGAATGTAGAGGATTTATTGCAGAAAGGTAAAACAGGGCTTATCAAAGGGTTCAAAGGTAAAGCTGGAAATGACTTTGAGGCTTATTTAGCCCTTGACAAACAAGGTAAAGTAAATTTTGAATTTAAAAACAACAAAAAATAATAGATATGGATACAAACCTACCAACCAACGACCTAAAAGAATACGGAATTCTAAGTGAAGACAATACTTTCTCTAAGAAATTATCTCAGAAAGATATTGAAAACTTCCTCAATGGACACGCTCTTGTAGCAGACAATGGAAAAGACCGCTTGATATTCCTGCTGACAGACAACAATACGCGGTTAAATGTCAATATTTTCCAGCGAGATAAGAGCCTCGACGAGATTATGCGACAGAGTGAAAAGGAAATTGTTTATAGTCAGCTAACTGAACTAACCGATAGCAAAGCCTTAGATCTTGAGAAAAAAGCCTTTATCTATGACCCGAAGACACAACAGGTAACCGAGCTTGATTTGCTTAAAGACACTGAGAAGATTGCCCTTATTGTTGCAGAAAAAAAAGATGTCCAAGAGAGCAATCGCTTTAAAAATGAGCTATTGAAACTCAAAGGCTTCTTGCAGGACAAAATAGATAAGTTCCCAGAAATTGGCAAGGAAATCACCAACAATCTCAACATCGTTTCCAAAACGATTAATACTATAGACGATGCCACTCCTAATGAAAGCCAATCTCAGAAGCAGCAACAGACCAAACTCCGCTTGGATGTCAATGACGACGATCTCTACCAAGATGCTAATCGCCACCGAGAAGAGCAGGCTCAAGAACAAGAGGAAGAACAACAACGTCGAAGAGGTTTTAGAAGATAATTAACCCTAATTTTAAGAAAAATGGAAACATCTGTAGAACAAAAAATTGAAGAAAACTTCAAACAAATGCCCAAAGAACAATATCCTTTGGCTAAAGCATACGCACTATCTGAAGCTCAAGAATTCGATAATTATAATGCCGATTGGGGAAATAGCGAGTATGACAAGATAAGGGCATACAAGGATTTAAAACAGAACTACCCAGAAGAGGTTGTTAAAGCTGTTGAAAAAATGGTAAATGACAATACATACACACAGAGTAAGGATGAAAATAAAGTGTATGTAGCAAACATTGTAGGTATCCTTGATAATATTGAGAAAAAACAAGACCAAAACATCAATCAAGAGAACTTTAACGAACCAAAGAATATAGAAAATATAAATAATCAATATAATGCAATCGTAAAAGAAATGACACAAATAAAGCATTTTATTGATTATGATTTTTATCCTGAAGTTAATCAGTTTGAGTTACAAGAAGAAGTCAATAGAAAAATTGAGAACTTATCTAAGGAAAGTGATGTGTCTGTAGAGGATATCTCTAAAAAATTAGAGACTGATGTTGAAGAAAATTTTAGAATTTCAACTTTGTCAGATAAGACAAAAAATTTTGAACTCCTTAATAACCAACAACAAGCAATAGAACTTAAGCCTGGTAATATTATTCATTACAAGGATATGATGTTTGAAGTGCTAGGATTTGACAAAGAAAAAGGAGCTTATAGAAATGGAGAAGATACTGTTGTATTGAAGAATCTTTCCTATGGTGTAAATACATCTATGATTAAGTCTGATTTGGAACAACTAATAGCTAATGGGAGTTATAAGTTGATTGCTAAAGATAACGTCTCTAAGCAAGATATTCATAACAGTATGGTAGAGCATTATAGTAATGAACTCAAAAGAAAAGAGGAAGCTATACTAAATAAAAATAGACAAGCAAGAGAGGCAAATGATACAATGCCTTATTTTAGAAGAAGTAATCTAGAATTTAACAATAGCTTACATCAACCTCTTTCCGAAAAACAAACAAATGATTTAGAAGTCAAAGTAGGACAAAAATTCCAACTCAAAGAGGATAATTCTGTATTAGAAGTTGTTCGAATAGACAAGAATGCCCACAGAGATGGTAGTGATGAACTAATAATGAAACCTATAGGTGTCAATGTTGGTAATCAAGAATTCAATTGGAGTCAAAAAGCCTTAGAGAGTGGGCTAAAAGAGGGGAAAATAACCGATGTTACCAATGTACAACAACTCTCTGAAAAGCAATTTACCCAGCTGAATTACCTAAAAAATCAAGTAAAATATCTGGGCATGGGAGAAAGCGAAAAACTACACAAGGATCTAGAGAATGCTATTCTTTCTCCTGACAAAAATGTAGATGTGAAGGTAGAATACAATAATCCTGATAAGTTGATGAAAGGTAATACCATTTCCTTTGACCTTCATATAGATAAAGGAGAACAGGGAGGGGTATTCCTCAATTCTTACACAGCGAACCTTACTATGAAAAATGGTGAGGAGCGTTCCCAAAGTTTCAAGGTGCAGAAAGAAAATAATATCACTGCCAAAGAGGCTATCAATCTTCTAGAGGGGCGTGCCGTTAAGATTGAGCATGATAGAGTTGATAAGGAAACTGGTGAACTTTCTAGAACTGAGAGCTTTATCAAACTCAAGCTGAAAGACGAAAAAAACGAATATGGTAACTACAAGTACGAGTGGTATAACAAAGGGTATGGAGTTGATGTAGATGATATTATGAATAAATCTAACTTAGTTTTTGCCGATGATACTCAGCGAGAACGCACTAAGAAGCACTTAGAGAAAGGAAATATTACAGAGGTTAGTTTTGTTCATGACAAAAAGGAAATCAAAGGTTTTGCCGTACTAAATCCTCAGTACAAGCAACTCAATCTGTATGATAGTACTATGAATCGGCTCAACACAAACAAACCTTTGCAAAAGCCCGAATTAGAAAACAATCAGAAAAATGAGATCGTAAAAGAACAACATATCTCACGAGGTCATTAATCTTCCTCTCTTATACTCTTATATTTTATATTATCCAAAGTTTTTTTATTCGTTTTTTTAAGGTGTATTACTCTGTTAGTGCTTGCACTAACAGGGTTCTTACACCCTAACCCTCTCTTGCCTTAAAACTAAAATCCTATGAAAAATATCCTTTTCTTTTTTTCTGCAATTTGCTGTTTCTCTTGTGGAAAGCAGAGCAGTCATAAGATAAAACCCGAACAAGGAGGAATAGATATCATCACCAACATCTATTTCAATGCCTCCAAAGATTTAGACGATAGGAAAAGTATCATTGTATCAAAGCTCAATTACAAAAGAGACACTCTCATTGAGATTGTGCCCGACATTGATTATCCTGAATTTATAGATAAGCTATTTATCATAAGTGATACCCTTGCTTATGATATTTCAGATACTGATCCCAAGCAATTTCTTTTCTCCATGCTCAAGAAAACTCCCGCTATCCAAGTACAGAGGAAAGAGAGTGGAGCGGTGTTTTCCCAGCAGCCATTGGAGTATTTTGACAAGCGAAAGGATATGAAAGATACTATTCTCTTCAAGAAAACATATAAACGCTTTTACATTAATACCCCTGAGCAGCTTTCTACTTTTTATATATACCCAACAGATACCCTATTACCTTATTCTTTTTATAAAAAGGAGGGGGAAATATACAGAGG
Source organism: Capnocytophaga sp. CM59 (assembly GCF_000293175.1). NCBI lineage: Bacteria > Pseudomonadati > Bacteroidota > Flavobacteriia > Flavobacteriales > Flavobacteriaceae > Capnocytophaga > Capnocytophaga sp. CM59. The sequence goes on along the minus strand of NZ_ALNN01000003.1, from coordinate 97,797 downwards.
AAGAATAGAGCGGATTGATTTCTATGATAAGAAAAACGATAGATTTGTTTCTACACAGCTATTCCCCCGACCCAATTGGGATAGTGAAGCCAAAAATATATTTGAGTTTAACGAATTTGCCAAAAAAAGAAAATAATATGCCACTTTTTAGCCCCGAAGAAATAGAAGAAATATGTAATAGTGTTTCTCTAATAGATTATTTCCGTGATCTTGACCGTAGAGGAATTGTCCGTTATGACAGAAAGCGAGGAAAAGATGAATATTTCCTTACAGACAATAATAAATTCTCTGTTACAGATGATCAATATTATGATTTTAAAGCAGGTCAAGGAGGAAAAATCATTAAAGCCGTCATGGAAATGGAAAATAAAAATTGGAGAGAGGCCATAGAGTTCCTCCGTGATTTTTCTAATACCTATATTGTAAATAATGATATAGGTGCAGAAAAAAAACAAACTCCCCAACCTACCTCGGAGCCTACTATAGCCGAACCTCGCAATGTATTTACTATGGCCATTACGCCTAATAATGAAAAACTTATTGCATATTTTGAGGGTAGAGGTATTCCCAAGGATATTTTACAGACATACACCCAACAAGTACATTACCGCAATCGTACCTCTGGTAAGAGTTTCTTTGGTATCGGACTGAAAAATCAATCAGGAGGATATGATGTTAAAAGTCTCTTGGACAAACCCTATGACAAAGCCAAAGTAGGTAGAAGTGATATGTCCGTAATTCCTGGTAGCAGCAAAGAAATGGTAGTCTTTGAAGGAATGACCGATATGCTCTCTTATCTAAGACTATGTCGAGATACTAACAAACCCAATACACGTACACTTGTGGTACTTAATTCCACTACCAATACAGGTGCTTTTATAGACCAATTCAGAACATATGAAGGAAAAATACACTTAGTATTAGACGGAGACAAAGCAGGTAATGATGCTACTGATAAGATACTCAACAGCTTACCTAACAGTACAGACCAACGACATAGATACAATATATCCGAGACAGGAAATAACGACTTGAATGATTATTTAATTAATAAAATTAAAAATAGCTTGCAGGTTCAAGAAAAAAGTCGTACTTTAGCAGAAGAAAACAAAAATCAACTATCAGAAAATGAAACAGTTACAATTGAACCCAACCGAGTATCCTCACTTGAGCCAATGGGAGGAAAATCACTTGATCCAAACTATAGAGAGCCTCTCCAAGGCAGCCAATCCCAGCAAGAAGGAGATAACCCAGGAAGACAAGCAGTGGGCAGCAACCATGCTGGAAATGGACTTAGCAGCTCAGAGCGGAGCGATTTGGGAGGACGAACAGGAGGATCCCAAGTGGATACAAATAGTGGAGAACAACAGGAAGTTCTATCAGGAGTTGGAGGCACAGGGGAAAACCCTAATGTCAGCCGAACCCGAAATACCGGAGGAAGTGATACAGGAAGCCCTCAAACAACAGCAGAGGGGCAGAAAGATGAAGGAAATATTCAGTCTACACAAACAGGGGAACGAGACAGCACTCGACAAGATATTCCTAACGGAGACAGACCCCGAAGTGAAAGAGATAGCAAGACAGCTATTACTGGATTTGAACGGGTTACCCTCATAAACAAAGTAGCACATCTTTCTAAACTTGCTAAAGGTAATAAAGTCAGCAATGAACAAATAAAAGATTTGGTAGATTTGCTGACTTTTGTAGATAAAGACAACACTATCCAACTCAAAGAGGGTGCCACTATTACCGATAGTATCAAAGATATAGTCAATCACTACAAAAGTGGAGGTATTACCAAGGACGGACGAGGAGTGCTAGATGAATACTATACCGATGAAAAGCTTGTGAATGCCGTTCGCAATCTTATCAAAGATAATTTCCAAGGTAAGCAAGATATCAAAGTCTTAGAACCTAGTGTAGGTACTGGAAATTTCTTACATGCAGCTACAGATCTGGGAATAAATACCCACATAACAGCCTTTGAAATCAATGAAACTACTGCCAAGATTGCTAAAATCCTTCATCCTGACACTCAAATCAATTTGCGCTCCTTTGAAACCGAATTTGTTACCGATAATGGCACTAAGAAGGCCTTTACCCCCTCTTATGACTTGGTTATCGGTAACCCTCCTTATGGTACACACCGAGGATTATATTTAGGCTTAGGAGAAGAATCTAAATTATCTCGCTACGAAGATTATTTTGTTAAGCGCTCCCTTGATGTCATGAACGAGGGAGGCACCTTGGCTATGGTGCTCCCCTCCTCCTGGCTTGATAGACAGAAAAGTCTATCTAATGGAGAACTCATTGACGCTTACCGATTACCCAATGGTGCCTTTAAGGCTACTGGTGTAGGCACTGATATTGTTGTCCTTAGAAAAAACAGCCAAGCACAAGCCAAAGATATTACTCAGTTTTTCAAGGAACATCCTAATAAGGTATTAGGTGATACGATTATGAAGAAAAACCGCTTTGGCCGTGAAGAAGAATATATAAAAGGAAACTTGGAAGATGCTCTTACTCGATTAGCAGAAGTAAAGCCAAATAAAGCGGTTGAAGCTGTCAAACCTATCAAACCTATAGCACAAACTCAAGAGGTAAAACAATTGAGTATCTTTGACCTTCTGCAAGAACAAGAACAGGAGCAAAAGAAGAATGCAGAAGAAAAAACACCTATCTCTCATGATAGTTCTGATAAGGTTGAAATCCCAATTGCTGAGGTTCAAGATAAACTAAATAAAGCATTAGATAGCTTAGAAAAGATAAAGTTCAAATCACTTGCTGTAATGCAAGAGATTGAAAATTATAATATCTTACTTATTGAAATTGAAAAAGAGCCAGAAAAGTTCTCTAAGGAATATAAAGAAGATTTAGTAAAAAAGGCAGAAAATATCATCAATGTACATAATGGTAAGAATACTAATAATAGAAAAGTAAAAAGTAGCGAAAAATCAGAATACACCCTACAATATACTCCTAACATTAGCAAGAAAGTACTTAAATACCAATTTTCTAAAGATGATATGGTAGTAAATACAAGCCTACAAAATAGTTCTAATCTTACAGAAGAACAAATAAAGGCCTTTTCTGCTACTAATTACGATGGAGAACTACTTTCAAATGATGAAGCTATTTTAAATAAGTATGGTAATCATTATAAAGGAAAAATCATTCATGATTTTTACTATGCGGAAGGGAATATATATGAGAAATTAGACCAATTAGAGAAAGATTTTTCTGATAGATTTGGCGATGAGAACAAAAAGGCTCAGTATGAAAAGCAGAAAGCACTCTTGGAAAGTGTTTTACCTCCTAAAAAGCAATTAGAAGATATTGTTGTCGCTCCAAACCATGAGTTTGTACATAATTTTTGGTTAGGTAAGGTAGAGAAGGAAACCTATAACCATTATATGAAACGACACGAGACCATTACAGTAGATTATTCTTTGGCTGACAAATTCAAAGATTTCGTGGATAGCCTACCGAGAGAAGCTCTCAGCCCTTCCTCTCCCTGGGAAGTGTCTCAGTTTGTAGATAACCAAACCGTAACAGGAAGTGATAAAGAGCGTAATGCCTTGGTGAGAGAAAGACGTAAGGAAGTGGCTAATAAGTTGTTCCAAAAGTTCTTACAAGAGGAACTTACGCCTGAACAGAAAAGGGACTTTGTCAATGAGTTCAACCGCAAGTATAATAATATCCACATCCCTGACTATTCACAGTTTCCTTTGTTTTCCAAAATAAATCAGAACTTTAAAGGAAAGCCCCTACAACTGACAGAAGTACAAAAAGCAGGGATTGGACGGCTCACTACCAAGGGAGTAGGACTATTAGCCCATGAAGTGGGATTTGGAAAGACACTCTCAGGAATACTTGCCATGCATGAGGCCATGGAACGTGGTAATGCCAAACGTCCTTTAATTGTCGTGCCTAATGACAATATTCTTAAGCAGTGGGTTGATACAATCTATGAGACTATTCCCCATGCCAAGGTAAATGTACTGGGTAACCTTGGTAAAGACTATGATCTTTCTCATTTTGACAATAAGGATGGAGAAATAACCTTGGTAACATACGAGGGTTTTAATAATATTGGTTTTAATAAGGAAATCACCCAAAGTCTCTCTAATCGTTTTTCTTACATCAACGAGAAAGATGTTAATGGATTGGACAATCCTACTCAGCGAGATATTGAAAAGGGAATAGCGGATAGATATAAGATAGAGGGAAAAATGAAGCAAGGTAAAGTATATGACTGGGAAGACTTTGGTTTTGACCACCTTACCTTTGATGAGGTACATAACGCCAACCATATTGTAGATAAGGTGCGTATAGAGGACAAGCGATTTAACTCTGATTTCCGTAACCAAAACCAGCGCCCCTCCAAGTTAGGCCTTAATACATGGGTAGCGGCTCAATATATCCAAGAGAGGTATGACGGAAGAAATGTCACTTTACTTTCTGCAACTCCATTCACTAATCGCCCCTTGGAATATTACTCTATCCTGTCTCTTGTAGCTAATGATCGCTTAGAGAAGTCTGGCTATTTCAATGTAAATAATTTCTTTGAGACCTTTATGGAAGCAGACAATGATATGGAGATTGATGCCAAGGGGGATGTAAAGTTTAAAACCAATGTACGCAGGTTTAAAAATAACGCTCTTTTCCAGCAATTACTATCTGAATTTATTGACATTAAGGGGGAGGAAGACAATCCTCAACTAAAACGCCCTAATCGTATCAATAAGGAATATAAGATAGAGCAAAATTCACTAACAGAGCAGATGTATGATAAGCTTAACTCTCTTTTAGATGAAAGTAAAGATGGTGCTATTTTGACCCATATCCTCAATGCTCGTAAGATAGCCATTTCTCCTTATTTGTACGAAGGATATGACGGAGATAAACCAACCACTAAAGAGTTTGTCGAAAATTCTCCCAAACTCAAAACTACTATGGACTTAATCCGTCAAAACAAAGCAGATAAGCCCGAAGCTGGACAAATTATCTATTCTGAGTTAGGTGTTTCAGAGTTTCCTCAGCTCAAAGAGTACCTAATAAAAGAAGTAGGTTACAAAGACGATGAAGTAGGTATCATTACAGGAGCTACCAGTAAGGCGCAACGCTTAGATATACAAGAGAAATTTAACGAGGGTAAGATAAAAGTAGTTATAGGATCGGAAGCTATCCAAGAGGGTATGAACTTACAAGAAAATACCTCGGATATGTACCTACTTACCCTCCCTTATAACTTTACCTCTCTCCGACAGACAGAAGGGAGGATGTGGCGCCAAGGTAATAAGTGGGAAAATGTACGTGTGAACTATATGCTTACCAATGACAGTATAGATGTATTTATGCTCCAAAAGCTACAAGCCAAGCAAGCTCGCTATATGGAAGCTATCAAGAAAGGTGCAAGTGTGGTAGATGTCTCTGATGTCGATACACAAGAGATGAAAACAGCCATTATTACCAATCCTGAGACACGTGCCAGAATAGAAGTAGAATTACTCAAAAAAAGGCTTGAAAATGAAAAAACAAAACATGCTGCGGACTTGGGCTTTATCTCAAGAAAGTATGAGGACTATAACAAAGCTCTTGGGGAATATCTATACGTCAAAAAATCTTATGAGGAGATGCAAAAGTATGCCCAAGAGGAAAATGGCGGCTACTGGGTAGACAGATTACCCGACAAAAAAGTACAAGTGGATATGGCACAGAGGAATCTTAATATGGTAACCGAAAAGCTTATGAAGAAAGGCATCAATGTGGAAGATTTTAAAATCCAACAAGAGAGTACCCAAGCCATTATAGAGGACTTAGACAAACGTATCAAAGAGGAACTGCCTATTTTAGAAAATAACCTCATAGCACAGTACAAAGCCGAAAAGGCCGAAAGACTCAGTCGCCCACAGACTGATTTTGTACAGGAACGTGCCCAAGAGAATAAAACCTTTTATAAACTCATTCCTGACAAGGAAATAGCAAAGATTGCAGAAGAAAAACCTCAAGAGAGCACTTATAAAGCCTTTAAGAGATAAGAATAACCCCGATAAGCAAGAGCCTATCGGGGTATTTCTATTATTGTTGTTTTGTAAGGGTGAACTTTCGTTTATATTTGTAGGTATACTTCTTTTTAAGTTCCCTCAAATTGAAATTTCCTGTATCTACACTCTCTTTTGTCATGGCATCTACATCTACCATATCATCATATCTGTAATCAATTACTTCGCCTGTTAACTTATCTCCTTCAAGAGTGTAGGAAGCATATGGTACATTTTTTTCCACATCTACTATCTTGTTATCTTCTATCTTATAATCAAACCTATTTATGAATGAGCCATTAGAATGATAAAATGTAACATGATATGTGTGAAGAATTTCACTCAAGCATTCAAACTTTACACGTGCTTTTGTATAATCATTATTATAATTGATGAAATTTAATTTCTCATCATTTTCTTTAAGTAGTTCGATAAGTCTAGCTTGGTTCTCTTGTTTTTCTGCAACAATTTCATATGTACCAACCCATGTTCCTACTAATTTACTTTCAAGAGACACCTGATTAGTAATATTATCCCCATCATTCCCCCCCTTATTATCAAGAGTTTTGTTGTCATCTTTTGAGCAGGCCACAACACTCAAGGCTGTAACCACAAGTAATAAAATTTTCTTTATCATAATTCAAAAATTTAAAAGATTAATTAATCGTTTTTCTTCTGCAAAAATAAGCATTTATTTTTTACTATCAAGTATTTCTTCTAATTTTTTATTACGTTCTTGTAATTCCTTAAATTCCTTTTCTCTCTTGGTTAGTATTCCCAATAACACCCTTACTTTGTTGATTAATAGTCCAAATATTGCAGAAAAGAAAAGGAATATTAAAGTCAGTACTAAAAAATACTTTACCAATACTTTCATCTCCTGATAGAATATAAAGTGTTCCCGAAGATATTCTAAGGAGTAAAGCGGTCTAATAAGTACCCATAGAGAAAATCCTAATAGTAGTAGAAACACTATATATAGTATAAATTCCCCATTCTTTTCAAGAAATTGCTTTAGTTTAGTTCTTTTTGTCTTCATGATATTCTTCTAATATTTTAAGGGTGAGTTCCAATTTTTCTCTATACATTTGTACGACAAAGGTTAACATTTCCATATAGGTATCTATTGTATCACTACCATTCCTATTATCCTCTGCAAGAGCTTCTATTTTGGTATGAACAAGTATGTCAGTTAAGAGATCTATATCTCCCTGAGAAAGGTTGCTTTTCATATCTAAGCCAACCCCCTCCGCTTCTTTTGCGAGTTTTACAGAAAATCCTATTTCTTTAAACTCTTTCTGTGGTGTTTCTTTTATTGTTTTCATTGTTTACTAAAATTCGTTATTTTTAGAAAGTTACTCATCTATTTGCATTTTGGCTATCCATTTTTTCACTATGTAGGAACCTTTAATAAGTTTTCTTGAAAAGCCTTTGTACATGTTCCCTGTCAAAGGACTTTTACCTACATCAATGGTAGGAAGTAATTTACTAACGATTTGTTCAAGGGTATCCAAATCAATGTTCATTTCGTCTATAAGGATATTTTCAATTTGTTCTGTGCAGTCGTCTGCCTCTTCGTAGTCCTCGTATTCAAGCCCTAAAACAGTACAAGCGACCTCCTCAATATCAATTCTCATTTTATTTTTCATCATCAATTAATTTAATTATTTGTTTTAATTTCTCTTGGTTGGAATTTACAATGAGGGCAAGCACTTTCATATAAATATCAATTGTATCACTCCCCTCCTTTCCCTCTTGGCTTCCCTCAGAAAGGCTTTCTATCTTAGTTTGTACAAGTATGTCAGTAAGCAGATCTATGTCTTGACTGCCAAGATTACTTTTCATTTGTAAATTGTGTCCCTCGCCCTCTTCCACAAGGTAAATAGATAATCCTATATCAGAATTAATCGTCTTTGATTTTTTGGTTATTTCCATGTTTTACAAGTTTTGAATATTTATATATTTTCTGTTTTTACTTGTTTTCTTTATCTTATTTTAGGCTTTTACCTAAAACTATTACGAATACACAAAATCCTATTCCAACCATAACCGAAAAAACTATTTGTGTATATATTGGATCCTCAAATATAAGTGCTGATAAAATTACGAGGAATACTCCTATAAAATATAGAATTAATAAATTTGATATTTTCATTTTTGTATATGTTTTAAAGGTTTGTTTAAATTTTCCAAGTCTTTTAATTCTTCTTTGGTAGGAAGTTTTTCCCGCAGCACACATGTAACTAAATATCCTAATCGGTTTCTCCACTCTATACGAGCTTTGTTGAGCTTGTACATATTGTATATAGCTATTGCTAAAAATATTAATAGCAATAGAATAATAAAGTTTGTGTTATCCATATTTTTCTATTTTACCAAGTTAAAGTTGCATCATACAAAACACAAAAAGCTCTTACTTCAGATTTATCAAAATCAAGATTGGCTGATCTTACAAGATTATAATGTTTTTCGCACCACCAAAGAGGAAAGTTTAAAGAAATGGAGGAAACTTCATTTCCTTTCAAATCTATATTGGCATTGTACTTGTTGATTAAAGAAGTTATATATTCTACAATTTCACTATAATCTTCTACTTCTCCTAAGAATTTTTTACAATCTTCTTTATTAGAAAACGCCTGATCTATTGTAAAAACATATGGCACTTCGTCTATATCCAAATAACCTGTGTCGTACTGAAGTCCACAACTTATTTCCTCCTCCATTAGAGATATTAATTTTTTAAGCTCTTCTTTGTTAGAAATCTCTAAGTGAGCTACATCTCTAAAATGGTCTATTCCTTCTTCGGTTTCTTCCATTTTAAGGAATTCAATTACACAATGTCTTTGATTTGTTCTTTGTTCCTTGTTTAAAATCTTATTAAATATTTTAAGTTGTTTTTTGTCGTTTGTATTCATATTTTTTCAATTTTTACTATGTATGCTTTGTAATATTTATTTTTGGTTTCTACTTCTTCAAAATATTCTTTTTTTTCTAAGAATTTACCCTTTATTTTCTCATTAGTGGATATTGTTATTTCAAGCAAAGGAAGTGTTTCTTTCAGACTTTCCCGTTCTTTTTTTAGTTTTTCCTCTTTTTCTCTTTTTTCTTTTTTTATCTCTTCAATTAGCAAAGGACGTTCAGAAAATAGAAAATATAAAAGAAGGAGTATCAAGAAAAAAGAAACATCAATAGTAATAAATAGAACAGGCTCTCCAAAAATTTTAATTCCATATTTTTCAATAAAAATTATAAAATAATAGATAGAAATAGTTGATAATGCAAATAGAATTGTTTTAATAATGTAAAATTTACGTTTTGTCATGGTATTATGTTTTTTTGTTTATATATAACAATAAGCTCTTCTACAAGGGCTTGTCGAGCATCTTCATAAAACCAAAAATAATATTCAGAGTTCAGCGGCTCTGCCTTTTTGTTTAGAATACCATAGTTATAGGGAGGAGCTTCTTTTACTTCTCCATCTTCTTCATAGTGTTCTATTTTGTACCATATTTCACTATGTAAATTATGCTCTCTAAACCATTTAAAGACTTGTTCCCAAGCAGGAATAGATATACAACCTTTCGTCTTATTATAATTGAAATACTTCAATTCTCTCAGTTCTATAACATTGGGAGCCTCATTATGTATTCTTTCTTCTATTTCTATACACTGATATCCCATACCACTTATTGCTTCGGAGTTATAATACAAGCAAGGTTCATTAAAACCAATTTTTTTGAGTTCCCTGGCTATCTCTATAGGGACAAGCCAAGAGGGATAATTTTCTTTATTCATGTTCTTTATTTTTATTTGTTAATAATTTCTCCTAAACTAAGTACAAAGTATCTTTTTCCTTTTTCTGCACCCCATTCGCTCTTTCCTATACCTTGGGTGATACTTTTTAGTTTTATTGTAAATTGTGGGGCGTTGGTAGCATACCCATTACGAAAGATGACCTTATCGTATGTTTTTCCCATAAGTCGCTTTTCCCAGTAAGGTTTGATTTCTCGGTATTCTTCCTTCTTCTCTCCTGAGAGAATGAGGTCAAACCAGTTTTTCTTGAGTGTAAGGTGTAAATATTTCATGTTCTATTTCTTTATTTTAAATGTCCAAATTCTGTCTAATATTCCAAACTTTACAAACGTTATAACATCTCTTTTTGACTATAAAACACTGATTATAAACAGTTTTGAAATGTCCAAATTCTGTCTAATATTCTTCTATTTTAATCATTAAAAACTACATACACAGCCGTCAGTTGTTTCAAATGGAAAGGATAGCTGTATGGGTTCTTGGGCTAACTTTACCAAGTCTTCTATACTCCTACGATCCCTAAACATAGTACTCTGATAGGTGCTTTCCATTTCCTTAAACCAATCAATAAAGCGGGTGCCGTATCTGATATTATCTATAAGGTTAGGAGTACTCTTTTTCCAACACAACTCGCAATTGCCAAACTTATTATGTATTCCGAGTTTGAAAGGTTGGCTATCCCAAAATTTGTTGAGTTCCTGCTGTCCTATAGGCACTTCAAAGTCTGTCAGCAGCGGAAATATACGCTTAGTGTCGACTTTTATCTCTGCCCAGCTAATACGCTTGGGCATATCCTCCTTGCGGTAACCAATAGCTAATTGATAGCTATTCTTTCCAAATACATCATCGGCAAACTTCTTACTTGGGAGGCTTTTAAGGTTCTCAGAGCAATAAGGAGCTTTCATATTGGGTAACCCACTGAATATGCCTTTATTCTTATTAGCTATCATTTGGGCAAACACTTTAGCCTCCATGTCCATAGTGTCAAAATCTACTACCTTATAGCCTACTCCTACACCTTTCTCCGTGGAATATACCCCCTCTATGATTGTAAGAGGAATTTTCCAGTACTTCACTATATTCTTCAGAAAGTCAATGGTTTCGGGTCTTTCCATTCCTGTATTGCAGAAAACAAAGGCTTTATTATAATCAGCATATTTGGGGTAGGTCTGTATATGCCGAGCCATATGTGCCGAGCTGCGCCCTCCTGATACGGTTACAAGTAGGTTTTTCATTCATCTTCGTCTTTAAAAATTACTCGTTCACCTTTTAGTTTTTGTTTATATGAGTAAAGAATTTTGGCTAATGTCTCTACAATAATTTCTATAGTTTTACCAGCTTCTCCATCTTTTCCTAAATAAAATACATCTGTTAGCATATCTATTTGAGCATTATTTAGCCCTGTTTTTATATGTGTAACATACTGATTATTTCCTTTCTCTACTAACTCAATAGAGAGTGCTCCTAATATTCTATTTTTTTTCATCTTTGATAAATTTTCTATTAGACATTTTAATTGTGTTAATTTTAATAATTACTTAAAGAAACCATACTTCTGTACATTTTGTCCTTAGCCCTTTCCAATTCAGTAATTTCAGAATTTTGCATTAAAATAGCATTTAATTCTTTTCCTTCTTTAAGAGCTTTATCAAACTCATCTTTTGTAATTTCTTCTAAGTCCTTTTCATCTTTCATTGTTCTTTTAATTTCTGTTTTCATTGTTCTGTTATTTTTTCTAAATCGGACACAGCTACCAGAGTAGTGTATTTACCAACCCTTACTCTGTATATACAGTTTTCGTAAATCATATTAATGCTATTAATGCTAATAATAACACCTTCTATATTCTTAGAGATTATTCTTACTTTGTCATCTTCTTTAAAGCGAACTTCTTCTCTTTTTTTGTTTTGTTTCATGGTTCTGTAATTTTTAATCGTTTTGCTATTAATTCTACTATATCCACGGTTACGGCATTGCCAATGAGTTTGTAGCGTTGGGTACGAGCTATGGACTTGATTGTACCATTATAGTCACCATATTGTGTCCAATTGTCAGGAAAACCTTGTAGGCGTTCGCATTCTATTTCTGTAAGACGTCGCATTCTATTAATTGCATAGTTACTATTATGTCTTGTCAGTGATGGACTTATTCCCTTTTCGTCAAATACTCTATTTTGTTGGTAGGGCTGTCTGCCATTGGATTCTGTGGAAGGGTTTATTTGTATCACAGTCATGTCTGAGTGTAATCCTCCTGAGTGTCCGCCTCCTGTAAGGGTGCTTGCTTCCTTGGGAATGATATAGGTGTCGTCAGTACTCATCCTACCATTTGCTTTGAGAGTGGTACTAATCGGGGCTTGTGATTGACTTTGCGCTTTTGTTGTAGGAGGGAAATCATTTTTTCCGATAGGAAATACTCCTGGGACACTTCGTCCTGCAAGATGTCCGATAAGGTATATCCGCTCTCTATTTTGGGGTAGCAGCCACTTTGTATTAAGCAATTGCAATTCAAGTCTATAACCACCAATGTTGGCAAAGGCTTGGAGAATTGCCCAAAAGTCTGCGCCAGCATTTGAGGAGAATGCTCCCTTAACATTCTCCCAGACAAATACACTTGGTCTGATGTCAGCAATGAGGGCAATTGCGTGCTGGATAAGGCTACTTTTGGAGCCTGCAAGCCCCTTTCTTCTTCCAGCAAGTGAAAAATCTTGGCAAGGCGATCCAAAGGTGATAATATCAATTCCTGTAAGGTCTGTGGATCGAATAGTGGTAATGTCTCCGAGGTTGATTGCATGGGGAAAATTGTATTTATAGTTTGCGATTGCGTGTTTGTCTATCTCACTAAAATAGTGCTCTGTAAATTGGTAGCCTGCCCGCTGAAATCCGAGCGAAAAGCCACCTATGCCGCTGAACAGGTCAATGATTTTCATGTCTCATTTTTTCATAGTTTTCATAGATAAATCCTAACAAATTTAGATATTCGATATCTATTAATTCTTCCGAGTAGGTCTTTTCTTTTTTGAACTTTGTTGCGCAATTAATATGAAGTAAATTGCCTTCTTCACTTATTCCTGTAATTTCAACAATACTATATCCTCTATAGTATTTGATATAATCTTCTATAAGAGCAAGAAAATTATCTTTTTTTCCAAATTCTATCATTTTCATATTTTTATATTTAATTCAACTATTTAAAAAGGTTTTATATTTGTAAACTTAGAAGTAGGCATATTTACTCTGTAACGTTCTGAAAGAATGCCTCCATGTCTGTTTTTCTGTATAATAACTTCTACTTGGTTATCTGTCAATTCATTATTGTATTCAGGCACATCCCAGGTCTTAATATTATAATATTCGGGGCGATAAAGAAAAAGCACCTCATCTGCATCTTGCTCTATGGCTCCTGAATCTCTTAGATCCGATAGTAGAGGACGTTTATCGTTGCGTTGTTCTACATTTCTTGATAGTTGAGAGAGGGCTATTACAGGTATATTTAGATCCTTGGCAATTCCTTTTAGACTGCGGGAGATGTAAGATATTTCGTTTTCCCTATTCTTAGCTTTCTCATAAGTGATTAGCTGTAAATAATCCACAAAGAGAATATCTATATTATGCTTGAGTTTCATCATTTTAGCTTTAATTTTTAGGTTTTCTATGGATATAGCCGAGGTATCATCTATATGTATATTCATTTCCAATAGATTAGGTTTCATTTGTATATATCGTTGTACTTCTATATCTTTCAATCCTTTCCTGAGAATGGATGAGTTGGGTATATCTGTATAATTGGTGATGATCCTGCCCGCTATTTGCTCTGCGGACATTTCCAATGAAAAAACTCCTACAGACTTACCTATCATAACCATATCCACCACTTGTTGTACTAAGAAAGCCGTTTTACCCATCCCAGGGCGACCCGCCACAATTGTAAGATCTGAATTTTGCCAGCCTCCGAAAGCCTTATTAATGATAGCAAGTGAGCTTTCAAGTCCCATAGGTTTCCCCCTCATGATATTTTCAAAGTTCTGCTGTACCTTCTCTACGAGTTCTGAGAACGGCTTTTGTTGCTTATTATTTTCGATGAACTTATCTACAAATAGAGTATCAAAATATTCAAAGGCTTTATCTCTAATATCCATTATATCCCTGTCTGGGTCGTTGGCAAAGTGCAATAATGTAGAGAATTTAGTGATAAAGTCCCTCTTTACAGCGTTCTGTACCAAAACCATAAGGTGAAATTCCATGTGTGCAGTAGTCGTTACCTTGGATGTCAATTCTACACAATAAGGAGATAGTTCCTTGGATAGACCTCTCTTTCTTAGTTCCTTACTTATCAGTAGTAGATCCACAGCCTCATTCTTGTTCCAAATGTCCATTATCACCTCAAAAAGTGTCTGATGAGCAGGTGCAGAAAATAAAGACACATTGAGAATGGTATAATATTTCCCTATTAACTGGCATTCTACAATAAGATTTCCCAGTACTCTTTGTTCTATCTCTATGTCTATAGTATCATTCATTGTACGTTGATTTAGGTCTGTTTATTTTAGGAATATTAAAAATATTTCCTTGATTAGAATTTTTCAAATAAGGCATGGTACTTTTCAAGGTTGATTTCCAATTGAGGATAGGTTTACCATATCCATTTACCCAATTATTTTCATTCCACGTTTCATATTTTGTTTTTAGATGAGGTATTAAACTTTCCTCATATAACTCTAATGTTTTAGCATATTCAATGAATTCCTCAAGAGTAGGAGTCTCTATATTTAGTTTAGGTTTGCTCTGTTTTGGAGGTGGTGGAGGCGTTGCTACAGAAGATGCTGTAGGTGGTACTTCTATAGTAGGAGATGTATCTATAGCTGGCACTATCACTTCTTGAGATACTTTTTTCTTTTCTGCAACAGGAAGCTCTTTATTGCTTTTTCTGACACTATAATCAAGAATTATTTTATAGAATGTAGGATAGCCATTGGTGATTTGATAACTAATAAGTCCCAAGTTCCGCAATATATCCTTGTTTTTCCTTATAGTATTTCTATCCATTTTTAGCTTTCTATTTATTTCTATATCAGAAAACTCAAAGTCTTTTTGCCCTTCTACATCCCATTTTTCCAACAAAAATAAATAGAGACTTATAGCAGACGTGTTCAAAGGACATTCCTTTACAAATAACCAAAATTTTCTTATTAATTCGAGATATTCCATCATTTCTTATCTTTAATGTTATTGAATAGCTCTAAGGCCTTGTCCTTATCTATGATTATCATCTTTCCATTTTGGAATATAGCCTCATCCAAAATTCCTGATGCCTTTATTCTGCTTGCTTTTGAGCGAGAACATCCTAATGTCTTAGCCAATCCTTTAATACCATATTCATACTTACTATTCTTTGCAGAAAATAAAAGTTTTATTTGTGCGTTTTGTAATTCTAAGAACTCGCCTACTGTTAGTTTAAATAGTGGTGTATCATTATCCATAGTTTAAAATACTTTTATTCCCTTATGATAGCCGTTCCAGTTTTTAGGAGGATACAGCTGTTTATTCCTTAATAGCTCCCGAAGTACTTCTACCTCATCTAATAGATCTTGGGAGACTTCCTTTAATTTCTTACGTTGTTCTTTCTTTGCTTGCTCCTCCTGACTACCTTGTAGCATACCAATGAGTGTTTGTTTGTCAGTATCTGACAAATCAAACTGGGTTATGGTATTATATGCTATTTGTACAAGAGGGTTCATGAGATCCATTTAACGTTTGAGTTCGTATATCATTGTTTCAAGTTCGTGACGAAGTTTGTTTTTATTGAGTAATGCTTTGTGATAGAGTGCCTGTACAATCTCAGGGTTATAGGTATTATAATACAGAACACTCTTTACTGTATTCTTATTAAAGCCATATTCTTTGGCCACAGCTACTAAATCTCCCTTGAGTAGGTTGGCACGGATAAGGTCAAATAGCTCTAGCTGCAAGTCTTTATTTTTATTTGAGGGAAGTAGTTTGCCTTGGAGGGCTATTTTTTCCATTTCAATAAAATATCTACGCGCTTGCTTGCCTTTTTCTGTTTTCTCTACCATGGAGAGTTCTTTTGCCATGTCAAGGGTCAGAGCATATTCTTTTGAAGGGCGGCCTCCATTGGAGTTTTCGCCAATTTGGGCGAAAACCTCATAGTCCTGATTTTCTATAAACCCATATTCTTCTATACGTCCTTTTATCCAATTGGAAAAGTCCCTACCCACCTCTAAGAATTGGTGAAGTTCTCTGGCGGATACAGCTCTTTGGCCATCCCTTTCTGTGATTTTTATAAGCTCATTCATAATTCTGTATTTTCTATATATTCCAATAAAATATCTCTATTTTTCATTCCCATTTGTGAAATGAAAGACAACCACAGATAAGGTGATATAATATCTTCTGCTGGAATTTTATCATACAACCGCTCATATCTTTCTTGGAGGACTTCTTTTAATTTCATAAGATCCTCTTGGGGTATCTTCCCTTTAAAAATGTCCTCTATTGTGTCTATGATATCTTCGTGTTTTAAGAAGAAAATAACCTTAAAAAATTGTTCCCTATTCATTTTTTATGTCTTTTATAATGTTCTGACTCTCAATATAATCACTAAAGATTTCTTCCTCGGTATAGCCTTGTTCTTTGTAGAACATCACGGCTTCCCAGAGTCTGAGTATGCGGCTATCCCTGTTCCTGCGAATAGAACTTAACAACGATCCCTGCTGAATGCCTATTTTCTTAGCAAGCTCCATACTGAAGTTATTATCTGTCAGTATCTTTTCTGTAATAGTGTCACTAATTTTCATTTCATTTCAATTAAATTTGATATTATTTTTTCTATTAATTTTTCTCTCATGCATTTCTATACCAAAAGGTATATATAAGCCAACTAAATAGATAATAGCGAGTTTCTGTATATTGTAACTCACCAATTTTATTTAGGTGGTAATACTTCTTAGTTTTTACAAACTCAGTACTCAATTTTTCTAAGGTTGGGGCTATGACTTTCATATTTTTTTATTATTTTTGCAACTTGATTTATACTTGTAATTGTAAGTATATTTATACTTATATTTCTGAGTGCAAATATATAGATTATTCTATAAATAACAAAGAAAAATATAGAAAATTCTAATTTATTTTATAAACAATTTTATATGACTGAAAATCAAAGACTTAAAGAGGTTCAAAAAGAACTTTCTTTTGGATCACAGGCTGAATTTGCAGAGTTTCTAGGCATAAAACAAGGGAGTTTAAGTGATATTTATAGAGAAAAAAAGGGAGTTGGCGTATCCGATTCTATAAAAATGAGATTAGAAAAAGAATATTCTATAAACATCAATTGGTTGGAAACAGGAGAGGGGGAAATGATTAAGAAAGAAGTAAATATAGATAATTCTCATGTTAAGGCTAACAATAGTGTTGTCGGCAATAATATAACAGGGAATAAAGGTAATGTAATTATATCTTTTTCTAATGAGGATATATCTAAAATCATTGAGTTACACAAAGATTTAACAGAGAGACTAAAAACAAGCCAAGAACAAATCAATACATTATTAGAAATTCTAAAAAACAAATAAGATGAAAAAAATAATATTTCTTGCAGCACTACTATTTAGTGCTTTTAGCTATAGTCAATTAAAAAAAGTTGAACTAACTCCTGATGAGATAGATTTTATTGCTAATAATAAGGCTAATATATTAGGAGAAAGCTTAGATAACAAGGATTTTGATAGGATAATGAGTTTAAATAACACTATTTTCGTTTTTGAGATTCTTTATAAGGACAAACCTCTATATACAGGAACTATCAATAAGTGGTATTACAAATATGATCTAATGGGAGATACCCAAAGAAAGAAAATTAGTTTTTGTTTTAGATATTCTGATTTAGATAATGATATTATCACTGAACTATTGGAAAGTAAAACTTGGGACGCTGAGAAAACGGATACCTCAAAGTATATATGCAAAGCTAACCATGAACTTTTCACTCTTAATAAAAGCAAGAAATATATTCTCAATGATGTGGTAAAGGATAAGATAAAAGTAAAATTGTATAAAATAGTTGAACAATAAAAAATATAGTGCAAATGATTGATTTGCACTATATTTTTAGCTATAAACCGAGTATATAACCGAGTATTTTTATTGGAGATTTGATAAGTAGTAAAATAATAATTACTTGATTATCAATTATTATTTTAGTGTGGTTTAAATTGTGGTTCCGAAGGTCGTGGGTTCGAGCCCCATACTCCACCCAGAACTCCTTATAAGTTGTAGCTTATAAGGAGTTTTTTTTGTAAAGTGAATACTTCATGGGTTCTCTTTTAGGGATTAATAAATTGTCAAATTAATTTTTTTATCTCAAAAAAACATCGTAACTTTGCACAAGAAAAAAACAACAACATGCAAGTAGATTTTACTTTTCAAGAATATTTAGGCTTTTTGGCCTTTTTAGGTATTGCTACTATGGGATTTTGGCTTATGATTTTCTTGCTTTCCTATGTAGTACCTTACTGGGTATTTGGTGCTGCTATCGAACGCTTTAAGGAAAGTCGTGCAGCTAAAAAACAGCAAAAACAAGAGCAAGCTGCCTAAAATATCTCTATTGCAAAAGCCTACTCTTACAGGGGTCACTCCTCTGTAAGGGCTTTCGTGTATCTATACTAAACCATTTATAATATGATGAACTCCACTACAAAGAAGCTCATTGACCGTGTTCCCTTACTGAACAAGCTAGTGGCTTTGCTAAAGCGTATCCCACTGGGCAAGGGACAACAATTTTCCTTATATGACCTTTTGGAACTCTATACCATTGGGATTGTAAGGGGGGCGCTTACCTATAGAGCAAGTGCTATTTCCTACAGCTTCTTTGTTGCGATTTTCCCCTTCCTCTTGGTGGTCTTGAACCTAATTCCTTATATTCCTATCAATGACTTCCAACAGGATTTTTGGGCATTCTTAGACAATCTACTCCCTCCTGGCACGCATCATTTTTTTGAAGACATCTTCATGGACATCGCAGGCAAAAAGCGTGCAGGCTTGCTCTCTACCGTTTTTATACTTTCTATCTTTCTCACTACCAACGGAATCAATGCCGTTTTTGGAGGCTTTGAGTACTCCTATCACGTGGTGAATACCCGTGGAGTAGTAAGGCAATACTTTATCTCCATGGGAGTGGCCATGCTACTGGTGGTACTGATACTTTTTTCGGTAATCTTCTGGCTTGCCTTTGAGTACATCAGGGGAATGCGTATCTTTGAGTTCTTTGAGGGCAATCCGTATTTCTTCCCTTTGGTCAAGAAAATATTCTTTATTTTCATCACCTATCTCTCGGTTTCTATTCTCTTCCATTTTGGTTCGCCCCAGAAAGGTATGCGCTTTTTCTCTGCAGGTTCTTTCCTTACCTTAGTGCTTTTTATTCTTACGACCTATGGTTTTGGAATCTATATAGAAAACTTTGCTCAATACAACCAACTCTATGGCTCCATAGGGGCACTGCTGATCTTCCTACTATATATATGGCTCAATGCTACCATTCTCCTTTTGGGCTTCGAACTAAATGCCTCCCTGATGAAACTTCATCTTTCATCAAAAAGTGAAGAACAGAAAGTCATTGATACCAACCACTAACAACGAACCACTAACTACTAATTACCATAGCGTTAAAGTCCCTTAAATATCTTTTTATATTCCTTTTTTTTTCTATCTTTGCGAAAAATCCACAATTTTTAAGATAAAATGATTATACAAGACTTTAGCTTTGGTAACTTCCGTTCTTTCAAGGAAATACAAACACTAAGCCTGACGAAGGCCAAACTAACCTCTAAAAAAGATAAGGCTTTAGAGGGCACAAATACTTTTGCTCACCTGAAAGAATCGTTTCTGAAATCAAAAGTTCTCTATGGCGCTAATGCCAGCGGAAAGAGCAACTTGATAAAAGCCTTGTCTGTCTTTCTGAAAATCATCTCCCAATCGGTCAAGGATGAAAAGGTACTAGAGCGCATCAATAGCTTTAGGCTCAGCGCCGACACCATGGAACAGCCTTCCTTCTTCCAAATGATTTTTTGGATAGATGAGAACAAATATCGCTATGGCTTCCAAGCAAGCGACAAGGCTATATGCTCCGAATGGCTCTATGAGAGGAAAGGCAAAAAAGAAACTTGCTACTTTATCCGCGAACAGAAGGGGATAAGCTATCTGAATGAAAACTTCTTCAAGGAAGGTGACATATACATGGGGTTAGCACAACAGGAGGACGGCAGTAAGGAGTTTCTATTCCCTACAAGCCTTTTCCTTAAGATGCTGGCCTCCTTTCCTTTTGCCAAAATCTCAAAGAGTATCATTGAGGGCTTCAATCAGATCAAGATTCTCAGCGGTTTGGGCGATGCTACTATGGCCGCTTATGCGAGAGAGGCCTTGCGTATCCCTCAGAAGAAGTCTTTTATGCTGGAGGTACTCAAGCGTGGCGATACTTCAGTGGAGAAATTGGGCTTTTTGGAACTCAACAACGAACCTTCTGAAAACATGGAAGCCCCTAAGAAGCGCTCCGTATTGCTTTCGGCTAAGAAATTGCGCGGCGGGGTAGATGAGGACAAGATTCCGCTTTCTCTCTTCGCCTTTGAGGAATTCGAATCCGAAGGTACCCAACGACTTTTTGAGTACGCTGCCTACCTATATGATGCTTTCTATGAAAAGAAAATCCTCATCATAGACCAATTTGACGCTCTGCTACACCCTCTACTGGCTAAAAAACTCGTAGCCTTATTCAACAGCTCAGCCAATGAGCAAAGCCAATTTGTCTTGACTACCAATAATACCCAACTACTTTTGGACAACCTGCTAAGGCGCGACCAGATTTCTTTTGTAGAGAAAGACAAAGAAGGTAGTAGCCACTTATATGCCTTAGCTGAAATAGCTGGGGTTAAAGGCGATACCTATGAACGTGATTACTTGCATGGCAAGTATGGAGCTACTCCTATAGTAGGTGATTTTAATGAACTTTTTGAAAATTAAACCATGGCTAAAAGAAGAAAAACAAACCCCAAACAAACCAAGGCTATCAAAGCCTCCCGATATACCCGACAAACCGTCTCCCCTGCTATTACCCCCGCATGGGAATTGGTGAAGGATACTTATGAATATACGGAGAAAAGAACCCTGCATAAAACTATTTTGGTAGTATGTCAAGAGCAGGCAGAAACCTACTATTTTAAGCATTTCCCCCTTACCTCTCTGGTGGTGGTAGGCCTAAGCGGTGAGCAGTGCACTCCTTTGCAAACGGTGCTCTATGCTCAGGAGGTAGTCAAGGAAATGCACTATGACTTTGATGAAGTGTGGTGTGTGTGTGATGCTGCCCCCTCCGAGGCAAATAATCTAGAAGCAGCTGCCAAAAAAGCAAATGCTCTGGGGTACAAGCTTGTCTATAGCAATGATAGCTTTGACCTATGGGTATGGCTGCACTATGGAGATCCTCAAGAGGATTATGCCTCTGCCCTGAATGAGACACTACAGATAGATCCAGAAGAAGGAAAGAAAGCGGATTTCTATAAGCTGCTCTACAACCGATTGGAAGAGGACGAACGAGCTATACGGGCAAAAGCCATCGCGCGCGCTAGGAAACTATACTCCCTACAAGAAAAACGCGCCTATGCTGACCAAGATCCCCTTACCAATATATACCAACTCGTGGAGAGACTCTCTTCTTAATGACTCAATTTCGCAAGTTGATGCAGATAACGCTTTTCATTTGTTGAGGTGACTATTTAGTTATATATCCATTAACTTTGGAAAACGGGAGGGTATTCAATATTTTTTCTAAAAGAGGACAAAGATGATCTCTGTATATACAAAGACCTTGCTATAAGACTAATAAAACCAATCCAATACCCCACAAACACTAACCCTATAATGCTTGCGTTTTTTGTCTATTAAAAAATAAATGTTTATCTAAAAAATAATTCCTATCTTTGTACTCTAATTTAATATTAATAATTATGGGTATTATCGCAACACTTATTATTGGAGCCATCGCTGGATGGCTAGGAGGAACTATCTACAAAGGTAGTGGATTAGGTCTTATTGGGAATATCATTGTGGGTATTCTTGGAAGCGGCGTCGGGTCTTGGCTTTTAGGGAGTGTGTTTAACATCTCACTTGGAGAAGGTTGGATTGGTGCTATCTTGACAGGAGCTATTGGAGCTATTGTTATTTTATTCTTGATAAATTTGATATTTAAAAAGAAATAATAAGCAATGAAGAGCAGATATTTTAGTATCTGCTCTTTTATTTTTTAAAATTCTCCCATCTGATAAGTGAAAAGCCCCGAAATAAAATATTTCAGGGCTTTTCCGTAGACGTTTTCTTAGAATTACCTTTTTGCGTTAGCAGTCCAAGTCTTTCCATCTGTAGTATACAGAATGTACAATGAAGATGCCGTTATTCTAATTATTTTTAGACCATCTTGAAAATCAACGTTTACTAAATTGTTATCTCCTTCTTTTTTGAAGCTAACTCCTTTTAGGTCTTCAATTCCATCTGAAAAACGGAAATAATAATCATTCCCTGCTTTAACAACTGTTACAGAACCATTGTCAAAAGATTTTTTCTCATTCCCTTTTAAGTAAGAAATACTACCTTTGTAGGTTCCTACAAAAAGGTCATTGTCTGCTGGGTCATCTTTCTTGCTACAAGAAATGGATGAAAAAGCTACTATTGATAAACAAATCAAAGTAACTAAAGTGAAAATTTTTTTCATGATTAAAAAATTTAAAAATGATTAATGTTAAGTTATTTTTTAGCCTCTTTTTTAATAGAAGCCAATTTTTCTTCTAATAGACTAATTAGGTCTTCAGATTTATAGTTCGATTCTGATAAAAGATTGTCTATCTTTTCTTCCAAAGATCCTTTTATCTCCAATGATTTTTGACGCAAATTCTTGGTAAGACTTTCTAGTTGTTCTTTCAATTCATCAACTTTATCGCTTACAGAATCTTTAATTTTTTTACGTGTGTTTTTTCCTTTGTCTGGGGCAAAAAGAATACCCAAACCTACTCCTACAGCTGATCCAGCTGCTAGTCCTAATAATGTGTTTGCTATCTTTGACATAATTTAAAAAATTTAATTTATATCTCTTTTTAAATTCTAATACAATGCAAAGTTACGAATTAAAAACGATAAAAACAAATTTTAAATCATTTTTGTCGTAAAAAGATACAAAAAATAAAATTTTAGACTGAGATATCTATAAATATCACCTTTTACTTTCCACACAGATAGCCAAGAGATCATAGCGCTTGGGTATAGCTTATTAGTTCTTATCTTTTACTTTTTATTTTCTAAGGAACTTCCACTGTATTGATAATCTTATTGATAATCTCTACAGAGGTGATGTTTTCAGCTTCCGCCTCATAGGTAATTCCGATACGGTGACGTAATACATCAAAGATTACCGAACGTACATCCTCTGGAATCACATACCCACGATGGTGTATGAAAGCATGACACTTGGCCGCTACCGCCAAGCTGATACTACCACGAGGCGAAGCGCCAAACTGTATCAGCGGACTAAGTTCAGCCAACTGGTATTTTTCAGGATAACGGGTAGCGAAGATAATATCAAGGATATACTTCTCTATCTTCTCGTCCATATATACCTCATAGGCCACCTGCTGGGCGTGTAGGATCTGCTCCAAGGTCACCACCTGATTCACAGAAGGTTGTGTGCCCTTGAGGTTGTTGTGCATGATCTGCTGTTCTTCTTGCAGCTTAGGATAGTCTATGACCACCTTGAGCATAAACCTATCCACTTGTGCCTCAGGCAGAGGGTAAGTACCTTCCTGCTCCACAGGATTCTGAGTGGCCATCACAAGGAAAGGCTTGTCTAGAGAAAAAGTCGTATCTCCTATAGTTACTTGCTTCTCCTGCATGGCTTCGAGTAAGGCTGATTGCACTTTGGCAGGTGCACGGTTGATTTCGTCGGCCAAGACAAAATTGGCAAAAACAGGCCCCTTCTTGATAGCAAATTCGTTCTGTTTAATATTGTAGGTCATCGTACCGATCACATCGGCAGGAAGCAAATCGGGGGTGAATTGTATACGGCTGAAAGAACCATGTACCGCCTTGGCAAGGGTATTGATAGAGAGGGTTTTAGCCAACCCTGGCACCCCTTCCAAAAGAATATGCCCCTGACCTAAGAGACCAATGAGCAAGGCATCCACCATATGGCGTTGGCCTATGATGACCTTGGACATCTCTGCCGTAAGGGTTTCTACAAATACACTTTCGCGCTCTATTTTTTCATTGATTTGACTGATATCAACACTCATAATTTTGTAATTTTCTTACATATCGTTTCAAGACGCTAAATTATTATTTTTTTCTTGATTAGCGCGTTAAAAGAAAGTGAATTTCTCTTTTCACTTTTCACTCTTCACTTCTATACTTGACTGGCTCTCAAAGGGAATTACCTTTCCTTTTTGGTGAGAGAGATCGCCTTCTACTTCGGTTTCTCCAGAGAGGGTTTGCTTGGCAGTGGCTTTTTTGATCCATTTGGTAGCAGGCTCAAGCCATATCTCTATATCGGTTTGACCATTCATGGTAAAGAATACATATTGCCCTTGCTGGAGGATTACCTTCTCGTGATTGGTAGCCATCACTGCTTTCCCTCGGATATAGATATGCTCAGGGGTTACCTCCTGTAAGGTATATTGGGTTTTTACATTTACATTCATCTCCTTGGAAAGGAAAGAGGTAATCTCCCACTGCTCCCCTACCGCTACCCTTTGGCGAGGCAAGACAGAGAGCACATTGGAGAGGTTGGACTGTAGTGTAGTCTCGGCAAAAGCCGCTTCCAATTGTGCTTGTACCTGTTGGCGCTCGAAGGGAGTCAAGGGGTTTTCCTTGGCATGCTTTTTCTCCAACTGCTTCATAGCGCGTTCCATAAGCGGTTTTACAGGGTCTAATTTTACAAACTTCCCCTTTACGCTTAGCTCCCCTTTGAATGGCTGATTGCAAAGTTCCTTAGCTGCTTCGTTGGTATATTCTGGAATTTTCTCCAAGGGCATGTTCTTACCTTGTACTTGGGTTTCCATTTGCAAAGTAGCCTCTTCATAGCGCAAGGTTACAGGATAGATTTGCTTGTCTTCCTTGCCAGGGGTAAAGCTCAGGCGTGTGGTACTGACCGCCTTGGCTGCTACGTCCAAGTTGTCCACCCGCTGCTTGGACGATACTTCCGTAACTACTGTAAGCCTATAGGCTTGTTTAGGCTTCAAGTCAAGACTCAAATCCACTGCTTGAGACCAGCCTAAAAAGGGTACAAATAATAATAAATATTTCATAATCAATGAGATAACAAAGCAACGAATAAGATTATCCAATGCTTATGGTTATAGGGGCAAAGATAGTGAAATAATGACAAATGACAACTCACTTTTCATCAACATATCCAGCCCCAAGTATTCGCTGGCTTTATTTTTCACGCTTCGCTATTATTGTCGCCATCACTACTGCAAGTACCACCCAAAAGAGTTTCCACCAAAGCTGTTGGGGAGTCTCTTGTTCCTGCTGCTGAAAATGGTGCTGGTATAGCTTTTGGTGTTGCTGCTGATGCACCTGCTGGATTTGCTGTTGGTCTTGGGCTTGCTGTTGGGTTGCTCGCTTGATTTTTAGAGAGAGATGCGGGGCGCGCATGACCACCTTATGTGCTTTACCCTGCTTAACCTCCGTAAAGGTAGCAAGCGCGGGAAAGGGCGAGAGCGTGTCGGTAGGGGGTGCTATGCCGCCTATGTCCATATCCCATTCCATCTCTTGCCATTGGTCAAGGGTAAGCGTTTGGTTTCGTCTCTCTTGACTATATTGGACAAGGCTATCGTGCTGCTGAATTTGTGCAGTGCTTTGGGTATCTCGGTGTGTGGTCTTGCAAGCTGCAAAGAGCAGGAGCAAGGCAAAAAAACATATAAGTCTCATAAATAAGGGGTTAAGAAAGTTGGTCAATGATTATTTTGAGTTTGTAGGCATACTTGGGATCAGTGGCATAGCCTGCGGCGGCAATCTCCTCAGCCAAGCGATATGGGTCGCTCTTGTAGCGCATTGCCTTTTGGTAGCGAGGGTGCTGACTTAGCAGGCGAGCATGGTCGGTAAAGGACTCTTCTGGGCTGTTATACTTGCGGAACCAATCGCGTACCTGGCAGTAATACTGGCCATTGGCAGCTCTTCTCACACTTATAATTTCAGGGAAATCCTCTATCTGAGGCACTGCCGGCAGCACCTCTTGGGTTCTTAAGAGTTGCCGCTTTTCTGGAGGTGTGGTAGCAGAGGCCTTTATGCCAAAAAACATATTGCCAGGGGCATACTTCCCCCAACCTGTTTCCAAGGCTGCTTGAGCGAGTATAAAAATTGCTGAAATTCCCGTCTTTCGCTCACTCTCCATGGCATACGGGAGATATTTTTCTTTGAAAGTATTCATTTTTTACTTTTTACCTTTTACTTTTTTATTTTTTACCTTTTACTTTTTTATTTTTTACCTTTTACCTTTTTTTAAATTCCCACTACAATTGTCGCTACATGTTGGTGTATTTCGGGTAGTGGTGTAAGGCTTTGCTTGAGGATCATCAGGTGCGGCTTGGCGCCTTGCCAAGAGGCACGAATGGCTGTGATGACCTCCGAGGCTATAAACCGCAGGCGATACCGAGCCGAGATATACTGGGTGCCCTGTACCCCCTTATACACGTATACATCAGGCACATAGACGAGGATTTGCGCCACACCTGTAGTGGCTCGCTCTTGTACGGTCGGTTCCCTATCCTTGGAAAACTGACACTCAAGGCATTGCAGGACAATATCTTCCTTATAGGAATCCTGTGGACGATCATTGCCTAAGTAGATATCTCCGGTAAGTCCCAAACGGTTTTTGATATCATATTGGGTAAGTAGCTGATACAAATGGGTTTCTACATCAAAGGTTAGCATATTCAGTTACGTATTAAGTCTTTGTTTATCACACCCACAATCGGGAATGGAATTGTCCGATGTCGCACTTTTGGACACTGCCCATAAGTCGTACCTCTTTGCCTTCGGGGTCATCGCTCACAAGTATTTGTGCACCCACGGGCAGACGCGCTACCCCTTGGGGAAAGTAGATAACCGAGGCAAATCGGTGAAACGAAGCATTGCCCTTTTGGACATGGTGATAGAGGCTATTGGCCAAGGGTACTTCCTGCCCCTTGCTATTGACCTCCTCTCTACAGCGACAAAGAAGCACAGGCACCATGGTCGTCTCCGTCCAAGTACCATCAGCACGCCGCTGCGAGGCTGTTGTGGTCATCACAAAAAGATAATGGGGATACTTCATGTTACCATATTTCTGCTCTACTTCTTAGTTTGGGCGCGTGGGAAGGGAAGAGCACATTTTTCTCTCCCAGTTCGTAGCATAGGGCAGTATAGTAAGCCTCTATGGCCTGCAAGTCCCAGCTCTGTGAGAAAGCACCTTCGGTACGCTTATAAGAGGTAGAGGCTAGTATAAGCGAAAAATAACAATAGATCGCCCTATCACAGCGCACTATCTCCAAGTCCCCCGCGGGGGAGAGTTGCCCCTTCTTCAGGAGCAACTCTATGGTCTGTGGCTCTATCCCCATAGGAGATAGGCTCAGGGTCAAGTATTCTAGATTAGTCATCAGTTGTTAGTTGTTAGTGATTAGTTGTTAGTCACTTGTCACTTGTCATTAGTCACTTGTCATTATATTAGTTTTTATTCCAAGTCGTATTATTTACCTGCATAAGCAGAGAGCGTGCAGCCAAGTTCCACGCTGGAAAGAGGTTAGCAACCCCTTCGGTGATTTCCTTCACGGGTGATTCTTGGGAATACTTCTTAATGAGGGTATGCCCATGAAGTGCCCTGAGCGCATTGGAGGAAGGCATCTTCATATCTATAGGCGTTTTCCAATAGGTGTTGCCCAAGACCTTACTCTCGGAGAAGAGAATTACATCATCTTCAAAAGGATTCTGGGTCTTGTGTTCTCCAGAGGCCGCCTGCAAAGTGATTTCTTGGTCTATCACGATGATCTGTAGCCCACGATAGGTTTCGGCATGCTTAGCCAAATAAGCATTGACTGTACTAAGGTCAGGTGCATCGGCAGGGGACGCCCCTACGGCATAGGGCAGACAGCGCTTGCCTACTTCCTCTTGGGAGGCCAATTTGAGGAAGGTATCCACATTCATAAAAGCATACTTATAGCTCACCCCATGCTTTTGTTGTCCTAAGCGTATCGCCCTAGGTAAGTCCTTGGTTAGGGGCTTACCTGCTGTACCGTTGTAAGAGGCCTCTACCCCTATCTTCTGTTCCTTAGGAATTTGGTAGTCCATCTCATATTGGCTGACAACAGAAAAGTTGTTTTCTTGATCCAAGGAAAATTTCCCCAAGGAGATTTGTCGCAAGGCAATCCATTCGGCACGGGCGGCGATTCCATGCCAGCAGTATTTGGTATCATCTGCCCAGAACTGCACCAAGGAGAGCATATCGGGGTTTTGAGCCGACATGGCTACCATCAAGTCATATTCGGTAAGCTCGTCCTCATTTTTCTCCCGTGCTATGGAGAGCTTAGGAATATCCCCTTGGAGCTTGGCCAAGTTCTTACGCACCTTGGCAGGCACCGATGCCCCACGTGCCACTATATCGGCCGCTACCCTAAGACCCGATTGTGCCTCCAGCATACGCCAAGAGAGCGTAGAGGTTTCCCTAAGAGGAAACAAAGTAGGATAATAATACTGTTCGAGGTTGTAACTATTTACAACAGCTTGCAAGTCGGCCTGATTAAGACCCACCATAAGAGAAGAATTTATCATATAAGTTTTGAGTTTTAAGTTTTGAGTCTCTTGTCATTAGTCACTTGTCACTAGTCACTAAATAAAGCTTATCAGCTTGAGTTGTTCTCTGAGTGTTTTGGCTATGGGTTGGGAACGCTCTTCCTTGACTACTCCTATGAGCCAAGCGGCGCAGTATAGGTCACCTTCGCGAGGGACAAGTGTCGTATGGGCAATCAAGGCCACGGGTGCTACCTTAGGGATTTTGTTATGACCTTCGCTGGCAAAAAGGGGCGTATCCTTAGGAATATCCACAGCAAAGGCCTGTTCCAAGGTCAGGGTATCATACTCGGCATGTTGCTTATTAACGGCAGCAATCCGCTGTCCATCAGCTATATCTGCCGCTATATAGTCTCCTGCCAAAAAGTGGTGCCCCTTGGCCACCTTCAGCTCCTTGGACGCCGTAGGGTTACATAGAGTGTATAGGCGATTTTCTCCACCTCATAACAGCCGTCGCTTCCCTTGCCTATGGGTGTCCCTGCATATAGGTAAGCCCCACCCAAGAAAGTAGAAGCTATAGTTACGCCGCCTGTGAGGTCGGCCAAAGTGTGCATAAAAAGTCCCGATGTCGGAACCGCTGGTGTGATATGAATCATTTTTTTAATTGTTAATTATTAATTGTTAATTGTTAATGATTTGTCATTATTATTAGTCATTTGTCATTTGTCACTTGTCATTTGTCATTTGTCACTTGTCATTTGTCATTTGTCATTTGTCACTTGTCATTAGTCATTTGTCACTTGTCATTTGTCACTTGTCATTTGTCACTATCTGTTAGACTTCTTTTCCCTTAAAGGCTATACTTTCTCCTTGTTGTAATTGGATAAAGGTAGCCACGGAGGAGGACACGCCTGCTTTTTGGGGATCCTTGGCATAATGAGGGGGGTGTTGTAAAGAAAGATTGCGATTGGCCAACAGCTGGTTGGTTTGTTGTACATCTTGTTGTTTTTGTTGTAAATACTGAGCAAAATCATCTGCCGAGGCAAACTGCATTCGCTTAAAGTCCCTAAGGCTCTGCTGGCGGAACCCCTGGTCTTCACAGCCACTGAGCACCTCCTGTAGCTGACTGTAACGCTGCTGTTGGCGTTGCGCAGTTTCGAACTTGCTTAGGCGCTGCTCAAGGGTCTCTACCTCTCGCGCTACACGCTCCTGTATGAGCTGTTCCAAAGAGGGTGTCAGTGCCGCTGATGCTAGATGGGCAAAGGCTTCTGTGGTGAGCGCTTCCTGAGGGACAAAGTCCTTAATCTGCTCCAATGTTAGCTTGGCTACCAGTGCCTGCCCCTGATGACTATCGGGGTTCTGTGCCGCTAAGGAACTAGCCAAAGGAGTGAGATGTGCTGGGCTTACTTGGGGGAATTTTTCAGTAAGCAATCCGAGAATTTCTTCTTGATTCATGATGTTTGACATTATTTCTTTTTATTTGTTTGACGTTGCAAAAGTACAACATTTTTGAACCCAAAGTCAAGCATTCACCCTATGAGAAGTAATAATTTATACAATAAAAAACTATGTTAAGTATTTATGCTTTATTTGTGTTTAAAAGTGTTAATTGTTAAATAAAACACAATTGGCATATTTCCCTTCTATCTTTTCTATTTTTTTTGTACTTTTGAGCGAAATAATAATAAATTACATGTTATGAAAAATTCATCTATTAGCTATATAATAGCCTTGTTTTTATGCAGCCTTGCCTGCTATGCAGCCGCTGTGTTGCCCAACAAAACAACGCAGCCGCTACTAACCGTATCCCTACAACAGACCTATAAGGTGTCAGGCACTGTGATTGATGCCAAGACACATACAATTATCCCAGAGGCGATTATCTTGCTAAAGAATCTCACCACAGGTCAGGAAAACACCTATTCTTGTGACCAATATGGCACTTATACGGTCGTCCTAGACGTGAAACAGAGCTACTTGCTACAGGCAACTGCCAAGGGGTATGTCTCCTCTGAGCAAACTGCCTTCAAGGAAAATAGCAATGATCCAGAGCAAGCACCCCTTAAAATGCTTGATTTTACGCTCACTAAAAAGTGATTTGCAACTAGTGACTAACAACTGAGCCCTGAACACAGACAACTGTTAATAATAAATAAAACACATGAAAAAAGTCATCTTATCTGCCTTATTCTTGGCAGCACTTCCCTCTGTAGTACAAGCTCAAGAGGAAGAAACTCCAGAGAACACCTTTACGCTCTCTGCCCAGCTCCGCCCTCGTTTCGAATACCGAAACGGTGCTTATGTACCTCTACAAGAGGGAGAAAAACCTGCCATCTTGGTCAATAACCGTACGCGAATCAACTTTGACTATCGTCATGGTGACCAATTGCAGCTTTTCCTCTCTTTCCAGAATGTCAACATCTGGGGACAAGCACCTCAAGTACAACTCAATGACCGTACTGGAGGACTCTCTATCTTTGAGGCCTACGCTGCCTTACCTATCTACAAGGATATCAATGCCAAGATAGGCCGACAGATGATTGTTCTTGACGAAGACCGTATCTTCGGTTCTCTTGATTGGCACCCTGCTGGACGTGCTCACGACGCTATCAACATCAATTGGAAAAACGACAAACTCTCCCTTCGTTCTTTCTTTGCCTTTAACCAAAACTATTTGGACGGAAATGCTTCCAATGTCAAAGGAAACGTCAATAACCCTAAAGGACAGTTCTTCTACATAGCTCCTGGCACACAACCTTACCAACACTTGGAAGCAGTGCATGCCCATTACAACATCACCCCTACCCAAGGTGTGTCTGTCCTAGTAGCCAACCTTGGACAACGTAATAGCTCCAATAACGACATCGATTACAACATGCAAACTATTGGTTTCCACTACCGCGGTAAGTCCGATGCGCTACGCTATGGTGCTGAAGGATACCTACAAACTGGTAAAAATGCAGCAGGTAAGGACAAAGAAGCGTTCTTATTGGCCGCTCTAGTAGGTTACCAATTTACTCCTGCCTTCTCCGCTACCCTTGGTCTTGACTACCTTAGTGGGAATGATACCAATAGCAGCTCTAACAAAGACAAGGCTTTCAATCCTTTCTCTGGTACCAACCACAAGTTCTACGGCTTTATGGATCACTTCTACGTAAGCTATAGCCCAAGTGTAGGTCTTTTGAACCCTTACTTAAACCTTAACCTTAAAACTTCCGATAAGGGAAGCCTCTCCGCTATTGGACACTATTTCCGCTCTGCGGGTAAAATACTCGGTAGCGAAGACAACAAAACTCGCCACTTAGGTGTAGAAGGCGATTTAGTTTATACCCATAAGATACAGCAATATGTATCTCTACAAGCAGGCTACTCACTATTTATCCCTTCAGATAGTTACAAATCGTTACGTAGTCTTAGAAACGTACGCAAACAACAGGATTGGCTATGGTGCAGCCTTAACATCAATCCTAAACTATTCTCCGCGAAATTTTAATAAGTTTTGAGTTTTTAGTTTTAAGTTACTTCCTCGTAACTAAAAGACTATCTTGAGAAAATTTTCTCAAGATAGTCTTTTTTTCTGCCTACCAACTTCTAACCACTAATCACTGTTAAATCTCTTGACTTTTCTGCTTTATTGTTGTAATTTTGCAACTCATTATTAGCAACTAATCACTAGTCATTGGTCACTAGTCATTGGTCATTAATCATTAAACAGATGTTTCTCATTTCTCTACCTGAAGAAGTCCTCCTTACGGGCGACAAGCTATTATTAGAAAATCTCTATGCCTCTATGTTGGCCTTAGGGGGTAGGCTCACCTACAATACCCCTTATACCAAGAAGAAGCGGCTCCCCGATGCTGCTGCACTGACGCGTATACTCACGCAGGTACACAAGGCCACGGGACTCTCCCTTGAGGAGATTGTCCTTCAAAAGCGTGCTGCCAAGTGGGTCTATGCCCGACTGCTTTTGGCGGCTTTGGCTAGCCAAGAGGGCTTCTCCGTAGAGCAAATCGCCAATGTACTACAACGCTCCGCCCCCTCCGTATATAGGCTCTTACAACAATACCGCAACGAAGTCAAGTACAACCCCGAATTCAAAAAATTGATTTCAGTGGTCAGTTGTTAGTAATACCAATCAATAGTAGAAAATGATTGTATAGTCCTATTTGTTAAGACGCAATAAATTGCGTCTCTACAAAGGACTACGCTCATCAGGAGTTGTCTTAGCCTGCGCATGCGTAGAGACGCAATTTATTGCGTCTTAGAAAGTTAGTGATTAACATTTTAATTATTGATTTGCATTAATAATTTAGAACTATAGAACTTGTCACTAATTAAAAAACTTGGAAACTTTTTTTGTTTATTAAGTTTTTTTGTTTTACCTTTGCCCCCGAATTAAGTAAAAACGAAAAGTAAATAGTGATAGTGCATTTGCAAGCGCTTTTCACTGTTCATTTCTCACTATTCACTTAAAAAGATGAAGCATTCTATTACTCAAAAGGCACTCACCTATTTCATGCAGTATGGCTTTAAGAGCTTTACTATGGACGACTTGGCCAATAGCCTTGGTATCTCCAAGAAAACCCTTTATGAGCAGTTCGCCTCCAAAAACGAACTGGTAGAGGCTACCCTAGATTATGCCTTGGAAATGAGTTGCTGCCAAGTAGACAAATTCGTCCTAGGAGAGGGATCCGTTATCGAAAATGTATTTCGCAACCAGAAAGAAGTCCAAAGTTTATTCGATCTCAGTAGTACCAAACCTATCTGGGAACTCAAGAAATATTTTCCCAAAACCTATGAGCGTATGGAGACGGAGTTCACCAAGACTGATGCGCTCTTCATTGACAAATTGCTTGAAAAAGGCTGGGAAGAAGGCCTTTTCAGAAAGGATATTAATGTATCTTTTTATAAAGTCTTCTACAGCAGTGTACAGCGTCTGCGTACTTTCAGTGACACTTTTGATGATAGAGAATTTCCTTTTTGGGATACCATATATACCCTTATGGAATATTTCTTTAGAATCATCGTCAATGAAAAAGGCCTTCAAGAACTCGAAAAAACACTCAAAAAAAATAAAGAGTCACTGATCAGTAATTAGTGGTTAGTGGTTAGTAATCAGTGATTAGTGGTCAGATGCCAGCAACTATCAAGCTAAAAACCTTATAATCCTCAAACGCTGTAAGAATTAATAATTAACAATTGACAATTAACAATTAAAAAAAATGGTTCGTATTTTTATCTCAATACTCGCTCTTTGCGCCACTACTGCTCTTTGGGCGCAGCAGACCAGCGAACTCACCCTCGCTCAGGCTATTGATTATGCCCTCAAGAGCAAGGCTGATGCCCAAAAAGCACGCTTAGAAATCAAAAAAAGTGAATACAAAATCCAAGAGGCTCGTGCCAATGCGCTGCCTACCATCGCTGCTTCTGGTTCTTTGACCTATAACCCTAAGCTCCAAGCCACTTATATAGATCCCAGTACCTTCGCTATGCCAGGTATGCCCCCTGGAGCGCTGCCCGACGATCCCATAAAAATGGAAATGGGTCAAAAATGGTCTTCTACAGCCGAGGTGAAGCTCACTCAGGTAATCTTCAACCAAGCGGTATTCATCGGCCTTAAGGCGGCTCGTACCACCCGCGAGTTCTACCTTATCAACGAACAACTCACCCAAAACGAAATTATTGAGAAAGTAGCTCAGGCTTATTGGCAGGTATATCAGGGACAACAAGCCTTGCAAAATATAGAAGAAAACCTCGCCCTCACTGAAAAAACTGCCCAAGTAGTAGAAGGCTCTTTCAAGGCAGGTTTGGCCAAGAAAATAGACCTTGACCGCGTGACTGTAGCGCTAAACAACCTCAAGTCGGCCAAGCAACAAGCCTCTAGCGGATTTGACTTAGCTAAGCATGCACTCAAGTATCTCATGGGTATGCCCATCACCGAGCCTATTTCTCTGCCTAAAGACGCCTTCAAAGCGGATTATCGCTTAGCTTTTGAAAAAGGAGATGCTTCCAACCGTGTGGAAATTAAAGCCCTTGAAAAACAAAAGGAACTCCTTACGCTAAGCGCCAAGGCTACCCGTGGTGGACTCTATCCGTCCCTCGCCCTACAAGCCACTTATGGCTACCTCGGCATGGGACCTAAAGCTCCTATCTTCTATGGAAAGAAAGACAAAGTATATTGGGGAAATTATTCTGCCATTAGCTTAGGGCTTAACATTCCTATCTTCACTGGTCTGGGCAACCGTGCCAAAGTACAACAGGCCCTCATAGAGATTGAGGCTATTGATGCTACCCTAAAGGATACGCGATTGGCTATGGACTTGGCTCAAGAAAACGCACAAACCCAATTGGCTAACAACCTGCTAACCATACAAACCCAAGAAGATAACGTAAAGCTCGCCCAAGAGGTACTCTCCAATACTCAAAATAACTACCAACAGGGACTGGCTTCCCTTACCGACCTATTGGAGTCCGAACGCGCCCTTTCTGACGCTAAAAACAACTATACCAATGCACTCCTTTCTTACAAATTAGCAGAGATTGGTCTGCTCAAAGCTCAAGGAAATTTGGACGTCTTAAAGAATTAAAAAGAAACGACTACTCCCATCCCTACACCCTGCATCTTAGCATCGTAGGTAGGGAAAGCCAGCACATGCAGAGAGGAAGCCTCACCCGCTATCCTCTCTTTTTTACTCTGTAAGAGCTTGGAGGTATAGGGAAAAAGCAAATAGGAGAGTTTCGTGGAGAGAATGCCGATACCCGCACCCGCCACCACATCCGATGCCCAGTGCCGATTGTTATAGATGCGCAATAGCCCTACCCCTGTGGCCACCACATAGCCCGTAATCCCGACCCAAGGCTGGCTGTGCTTATACTCTTGGTAGAGCATCTCCACTCCTGTAAAGACTGTAGCGGTATGCCCCGAAGGAAACGAATTATGTGCACTATTATCGGGTCTAAGCTGCCTTACAGAGTATTTCATAGAATTGACAAAAACAGCTGTCATTGCATAAGCGGTCGCCCCAATGAGCAATCGCTCCTTGAGATTGTGTGCGGGCTCCATACCCAAATTGGGCAAAGCAAATACCCCCGCTATGGGCAAATATTGTAAGTGGTCATCTATCCGTAACTTCCCCTTTACATTATCGGTTACATAGCGCTGCAATTTGTGGTCAAATCGCGAATCTATGGACAAAGCACCTCTGGCTATCAGGGCAGCAGGAATCACCAGCGACCACGGCCGTATATAGGAACGACGGACAGGAATATGTCCTCTGTATAGCGTATCTTGCACCATTTCGCCACGGACTATGGTATCTTGGACTATTTCACTATGTATTATGGTATCTTGCACCACCTCTTGTGCCTGTATTTCATCACCCAAAAAGCACAATACGACAAATATCCATATATATCTCATGTTTTTTTATTTTTGGTTTAAAAGAAAATTCCAAACTATTGAATGCTCAGTAGTTTGGAATTTCTGTAGGGGCAAATAGCTATCTGCCCTATCTTAGTCTTCTAATCTTATATCCAAGCCCAATCCTTTAAGCTCGTGCATAAGCACATTGAAGGACTCTGGCAAGCCTGGTTCAGGCATGGTATCACCATGAACAATGGCCTCATAGGTGCGTGCACGACCGATTACGTCATCGGACTTCACAGTCAAGATTTCACGCAAGGTGCTAGAAGCTCCATAAGCCTCCAATGCCCATACCTCCATCTCTCCAAAACGCTGACCACCAAACTGGGCTTTACCACCCAATGGCTGTTGTGTGATAAGTGAGTATGGTCCTATGGAACGTGCGTGCATCTTATCATCGATCATGTGGCCGAGCTTAATCATATAGATTACCCCAACGGTCGCTTTCTGGTCGAAACGCTCACCTGTACCTCCATCATATAGGTAAGTATGTCCGAAGGCAGGTACTCCTGCTTTCTCTGTATATTCGGTGATTTGTTCCAAAGAAGCCCCGTCAAAGATCGGAGTGGCAAACTTCAAGCCGAGTTTCTGCCCTGCCCAACCAAGTACGGTTTCATATATCTGCCCAATGTTCATACGCGAAGGCACCCCAAGTGGGTTAAGTACGATATCTACCGGTGTTCCGTCTTCCAAGAAAGGCATATCTTCATCACGTACAATACGAGCTACGATACCCTTGTTTCCGTGACGTCCTGCCATCTTATCCCCTACCTTGAGCTTACGCTTCTTGGCAATGTATATCTTAGCCAATTTCATAATACCAGCAGGAAGTTCGTCCCCTACCGATAGGGTAAATTTCTCACGTCGGAGCATTCCTTGTAGGTCATTGAGCTTAATCTTATAGTTGTGGATAAGATCATTGATCAGTTCATTGGTATGATCATCCGTTGTCCAACCTCCTGATACAAGGTGTGTATAGTCTTCTATCTCTTTGAGTCCCTTTTGGGTATGTTTTCTTCCCTTTGGTATGATTTCTTCCCCTAGGTCATTGAATACCCCTTGGGAAGTTTTACCATTGACCAAGTAGAAGAGTTTCTCTAGTAAGCGGTCTTTAAGCTCTTCTGCCTTAGCCACGAAAGCAGCATCAAGGGCGGCGGCTTCGTCCTTCTCCTTGCTGCGTTTTTGTTTGGTTTTCACCGCACGAGCAAAAAGTTTCTTGCCGATAACTACCCCTTCTAGTGATGGAGAGGCTTTTAAAGAGGCATCTTTTACGTCTCCTGCCTTATCCCCGAAGATCGCACGAAGTAGCTTTTCTTCTGGTGTAGGATCACTCTCTCCCTTAGGGGTTACCTTACCGATGAGGATATCCCCTGGCTTGATATTAGCCCCAATACGTACTATACCATTTTCATCAAGGTCTTTGGTAGCATCTTCTGATACGTTAGGAATATCGTTGGTAAGCTCCTCAACCCCAAGCTTAGTATCACGTACATCAAGAGTATATTCGTCTATATGGATAGAAGTGAAAATATCTTCACGAATCACACGTTCGGAGATTACAATTGCATCCTCAAAGTTATATCCCTTCCATGGCATAAAGGCTACTTTCATATTGCGACCCAAGGCCAATTCTCCATTTTGGGTAGCATACCCCTCACAGAGTACCTGTCCCTTTTTCACCCTATCTCCCTTGCGAACAATTGGTTTTAGGTTGATACAAGTACCTTGGTTAGTACGGCGGAACTTGATAAGGTCATAAGTGGTGAGCTCACTATCAAAAGAAACCAAGATTTCGTCTTCGGTTCTATCGTAGCGGATAACGATCTTATTGGCATCTACATACTCTACTGTACCTTCTCTTTCAGCATTCATAAGCACACGGGAGTCGGTAGCCACACGTTGTTCCAAGCCTGTACCTACGATAGGTGCTTCAGGGCGCAAAAGTGGTACTGCCTGGCGCATCATGTTGGAACCCATCAGCGCACGGTTCGCGTCATCGTGCTCCAAGAAAGGAATTAGCGAAGCCGAAATAGAGGCAATCTGGTTCGGAGCCACGTCTATATAATCTACTTCTTCGCGAGAGACAACAGGGAAATCCCCGTCTTCTTTTACAACCAAGCGCTCATCAAGGATATTTCCTTGATCATCTACATGGATATTGGCCTGAGGAATCTTAAGTCCTTCCTCTTCTTCTGCACTCATATAGATAAGCTCATTGAGCTTTATCTTTCCGTTTTCTACCTTGCGGTAAGGAGTTTCTATGAATCCCATAGAGTTGACCTTCGCATATACAGCCAATGAGGAGATAAGCCCGATGTTTGGCCCTTCTGGAGTCTCAATAGGACAAAGACGACCATAGTGGGTATAGTGTACGTCACGTACCTCAAAGCCTGCACGCTCTCTCGATAGACCTCCAGGCCCAAGGGCTGATAACCTACGCTTGTGCGTGATTTCGGCTAGCGGATTGGTCTGGTCCATGAATTGGGACAGCTGGCTGGTTCCAAAGAAGGAGTTAATCACTGAAGAAAGTGTCTTTGCATTGATCAAATCCAGCGGAGTAAATACCTCATTATCACGTACATTCATACGCTCACGTATGGTACGTGCCATACGAGAAAGTCCCACGCCAAACTGTGCTGAAAGCTGCTCCCCTACTGTACGTACCCTACGATTGGACAAGTGGTCTATATCATCTACCTCCGCTTTAGAATTAATCAGCTCTATAAGGTATTTTACAATTGTGATGATATCTTCCTTGGTAAGTACCTGTTTTTCCATAGGTATATCCAAGGACAATTTCTTGTTCATACGGTAACGCCCTACATCGCCCAAGTTGTAACGCTGGTCGGAGAAGAAAAGCTTATCTATGATATCGCGAGCGGTCTCCTCATCGGGCGGTTCCGCATTACGCAATTGGCGATAGATGTGTTCCACTGCTTCCTTTTCGGAGTTGGTAGGGTCCTTCTGCAAAGTGTTGTGGATGATATTGTAATCAGCTGTATGCTCATCTTCCTTGTGTAGGAGAATGGTCTTTACATTCGCTTCTACAATCTCATCTATATGTTCTTTTTCCAAAACCGTATCACGGTCAAGGATTATTTCGTTACGTTCTATGGATACCACTTCTCCTGTGTCCTCATCTACGAAGTCCTCATGCCAAGTGTTGAGCACACGAGCTGCCAAGCGGCGACCCAAATATTTCTTAAGTCCTGTCTTAGAGACTTTTACCTCTTCTGCCAAATCAAATATCTCCAAGATATCCTTATCGCGCTCAAAACCAATTGCACGGAAAAGGGTGGTTACAGGAAGTTTTTTCTTACGGTCTATATAGGCGTACATCACATTGTTGATGTCCGTAGTGAACTCTATCCACGAACCTTTGAAGGGGATAATACGTGCTGAATAGAGCTTAGTCCCATTCGCATGGTAGGATTGTCCAAAGAATACCCCTGGAGAGCGGTGTAGCTGAGAGACAATCACACGCTCTGCCCCATTGATCACAAAGGTACCACTGGTGGTCATATAAGGAATAGTTCCCAAATATACATCCTGCACTATGGTCTCAAAGTCCTCATGTTCAGGATCTGTACAGAAAAGCTTTAGACGAGCCTTTAGCGGTACGCTATAGGTAAGACCACGCTGTATACACTCCTCTACCGAATAGCGAGGCGGATCTATGAAGTAGTCAAGGAACTCAAGGACAAACTGATTCCGTGTGTCGGTAATAGGAAAATTCTCCTTGAAGGTACTGTACAGCCCTTCATTGCTTCGTGCATCCGACTTGGTCTCCATCTGGAAAAAGTCCTGAAACGACTTTATTTGGATATCCAAAAAGTCAGGATAGTCAGGCACATGCTTAGTGGAAGCAAAATTAATTCTGGCAGGTTGGTTCGTAAGCATCTATTATAATATAAATGGTTAATGGTAATGGCTTGCATTGCAGCCATTTAAGTAAATACACACTACATAACAAAGCCCAGCCCTCTAAAAGTTTCCCTCCAAGAGCTGGTTTTCAATAAGTTATTTCGTTATACAGTGCATACTTCTTTCAAGGGGGCAAATTTAAAAATTTTATTTGTTATTTACCCTTTACACCACGTTAATCGTTTGTTAAATATAATGAGTGATTAGTGGTTAGTCACTTGTCACTTGTCATTAGTCACTCTTTAAATATATGTTTCGTATCTATTTTCATTTCGGGAAATTTCCTTGAACTAAAGACATCTCCCTCGGAGACAGGAGGCAATCCTATATAGGTATCCCCTTCCAAGGCATAGCGATAGATAGCCTTATCATCTGCATCTACAATCCAATATTCAGGTACGACTGCCTCTTGGTAGATTTCGTATTTATCCTTGAGGTCTTTGCGGGAGTTGGAGGGTGAGAGAATCTCCACTACCAAGTCTGGTGCCCCTACACAGCCCCTTCCGTCTATCTTTTCCAAATCACACACCACACATAAGTCGGGTTGTACTATGGTATATATTTGGTTATCTGTCGTCCCTTTTGCCCCTTTGGCAGGTATACGTACATCAAAAGGCGCAGGATACACCCTACAAGTCTTGTTTCTGAAAAAAGACATCAACTCAAAGTTGATTTCGTTAAGTACCCGTTGATGTATCTCTCTCGGAGCAGGAGACATCTTAAAGAGCTTACCCCGCAGCAACTCTACCTGCTCTTTGAATCGCCAAAGTAGGTAATCCGCATAGGTATAAGTCCCATTTACATCCAACTGATTTATATCGGTAATCACCATATTATTAGTTTTGAGTTCTGAATTTTAAACTTTGAGTTATTCTACTCTTCACTTTTCATTCTTCACTCTTAACTTTTCACTTATTAGAGACATATTCCATTAGTTGTCTCTTATAGCTGTCAAAGGTAAAGATATCATATATAGTGAAGAAATTCCCTTTATCTGCACATAGATCATAGAGGTGTTTGCCCATATCTACTTTGTTGTTTTCAAAGTCAAGTGCTCGTAACAATTGCTTGATCTGCGCACAAGTATAGGCTGTATTGCGCTGTTGGTTGATAAAGGCGATACGTTCTTTGTCAAAGTTGAGTTTTCTATACGAATTATAAAAATTAGCAAATACCTCCTCTGGCATCACAGGCACATGTGGGGCAACAGATAGGTGACTGCCCGCTTGATAGGGATTGTTCCATATATCATTCCATTCACCCCCATACCATTGTTTGTCAATAGGATAGACTGCCAATTCATAAAGACCATATTGTACAAAGTAATCCAATACGGTACGACTATTCTGCTGGGCTGTTATGGTAGTACGATAGATTAAGAAGCCATTGAGATAGATGGACATAGGCACTGCCCCTGAACGTACATCGAAGAAACGAAACTTGCCTGTTGGCCCGCTAATCTGCTGGTCACCAAGTGTTACTGTGAAAAAACCACTATCAGCAATACGCAAAAACACCTCCGAATAGCCATAAGGAGCGGGATTCCATTGGTACTGCCCTGGTGCTGTCCTATATTGCTGCAAGTCTGGTCGTTTGTTTCTGTTTCCATCTATATCTACCTCAATGCGCACTGAATTGATATCAGAGGCACTGGCCTCATTGCGCAAAAACTTCCCTGCTGTTCCTGCTCGCTGTGCAAAAGTCATTTGGACTAATAACAGACCTAATAATAAGCTAAATTGTTTCATTTTTATCTTTGTTTTTAAAAAGGTTACTCCCTATAGATAGCAAGATGTATGCCAAAATGATAAGAGCAAACGCATTTATTTGAAAACAAAGCAATAACACTAAGCTAAGTAGTAAGAAAATATACTTGATAGCATTCTTCTTGAGCGAAAAATCCTTGAACTTGAGCGAGAAAAGGGGCAGATTGCTATTGAGCAGATAACAACTCACCAGCGTAATAAGTAGTGCTACCCATAGCGGTAGCGCACTGATATACTGCGCCTTCTGTACCATATACCCTACCGTAAGGATAAAAAGCGCATTGGCAGGAGTAGGAAGCCCGATAAAGGAATCATGTTGACGTGTGTCTATGTTAAATCGCGCCAAGCGATAGGCCGAAGCCAAGGTTACCAAATAACCCGCAAAGGGTAGAAAAAGATGTACGGCATCTCCATAAGGAGCTGTCCCAAAACTGATGAGCGAATACATCACCTGCCCTGGTACCAAGCCTGAAGTTACCATATCGGCCAAGGAATCCAACTGCAAGCCCAAGGGCGAGGTAACCTTCAGCCAGCGGGCTGCAAAGCCATCAAAGAAGTCAAAGACAATCCCTAAGAAAAACCATAACAAGGCCATATCAAAGGCCTGATCCATGGCAAACCTTAAGGCTACTATCCCACAAGAGAGATTCAGCAGCGTGATGAGATTAGGGATAAATTTTTTCATTTTTTATTAGTCATTAGTCACATTAGTCATTAGTCACTAGTCATTAGTCATTAGTCACTAGTCATTAGTCACTGACAAGGGTTTGCATCCAAGTAATCCACTCTTCCATTTCCATTACAGTCAGGGAAGGTAATGGTACCATCCTGATGATGTTGTATCTCGTTAATGGACGGAATACCATCACCATCGTGGTCGTAACGCTCTGTCTTTAAGAGATTTATTTCAAATATCAAGGGAGTATAGGCTGGAATATTGGAAGTACCTGTATAGTAGGTAATACCCGAAGGCATAAAGAACACCCCTACTCCTCCATCGGTAGGAGCCACCAGCTTACCATTGCTCTGCTCTGTTATTGCAGAAGTCGAAGCCTTTAACATCGCTACAGCCTCACGAAAGCCTATGACTGTACCACCACGATAGACACTCGCTTCAGTTCCAAGCAAGTCCATCCAGTTACGACTTACAAAGAGATTCCCATCATCATACACCTTTCCATCGAGCGATTCAGCCTTATAGAGCACAAAGGAGCGATCGGCTACTGTTGCCTGCTGTCCATTGCCCTCGCGCAATATCACATAATACATAGTGTTAGTAATATAGTTGTTGTGCTGGTCTAGCACCCTTAGTTCTTTGCGCTTAAGGTCTGCTCTATCCCAAATAGAAGTCTTGCCTGTACTCCCCACAGCTCCTAGAACGATGTTCCCATCATTGTCTAGTTCGCAATAATGGCTCTTAAGGTAGGCCTGT
This sequence comes from Capnocytophaga sp. CM59, assembly GCF_000293175.1. NCBI lineage: Bacteria > Pseudomonadati > Bacteroidota > Flavobacteriia > Flavobacteriales > Flavobacteriaceae > Capnocytophaga > Capnocytophaga sp. CM59. The sequence continues at coordinate 54,586 of NZ_ALNN01000003.1, read as the reverse complement.
ATAGCCTGATCATTTTCTGGAATTACCTCGGTCATCTCACGAATCTTCTCTCCATTATCCTCACTTTTCTTACATGAATACAAGCCTAATAAGGCAAACGACATCAATAGAATACTCTTTTTTATCATTAGAAAAATAAATACTTTAATTTGGGTGCAAGTTACAAAAAAATCTCGTATTTTTGCATGAAATTTTTACTTTAATTTTTCTCTGTTCTCTATTCACTATTCACTTAAGTTATGCGAATCGACAAATACCTTTGGTGCGTACGCTATTACAAAACGCGCAACATCGCCACTGAAGCCTGTAAGAAAGGTCATATACGTATCAACGGGGAGGTAGCCAAAGCCTCCAAGGAGGTCTTCCCTCAGGATAAGGTACAGATCAAAAAAGACCAAATCACCTATGAGATCCAGGTTAATGACCTTCCCGAATCGCGCGTGGGTGCTAAGCTCGTGGGACTCTATTGTACTGATAACACCCCCGAAGAAGCCTTTGAGCAGGCCAAAGCCCAACAACAAGCCCAAGAATATTACCGACAAAAAGGCGAAGGCCGACCCACCAAAAAAGACCGCCGCGAACTTGAAGAATTTCTCATTGGGGGAATCTCTACACAAGTAGAATAGGTAAGGCTATTTGCCTCTATTAATAATTAACAATTAACCATTAATAATTAACAATTGACTACCATTCTTACCTCCGAGCAAATCGCTCACAAGATCCGTCGTATAGCCTACCAAATCTATGAGGCTAATATACACCAAGAAAAGATCATCCTTGCGGGCATAGAACGCAACGGATACATCTTTGCCGAAAAGTTACATGAGGAGCTAAGCCGTATCTGCCCTATCCCTGTGATATTGTGCAGCGTTAAGATCAACAAAACCAATGTCTTAGCTCCTGTAACCACCTCCCTACCCGTGGAGGAATACACCAACCAGTCCGTCGTCTTGGTAGATGACGTCCTTAGCAGTGGAGCCACCCTTATCTATGGGGTTAAGCACTTCCTTGAGGTGCCCCTCAAGCAACTCAAAACCGCTGTGCTGGTCAACCGTAACCATAAGAAATTCCCTATCAAGGCCGATTTCAAAGGACTTTCCCTCTCCACCTCTCTGCTAGAACATATTGAGGTGAGTTTTGAGGGCGAACCCCATGCTTATTTGCAATAATTATGCTGATTGCTTTACTGATTATCTTCATCTTTTTTAGCACCCTCCTCAAGCTCAGCTTCTGGAGGTTGTGGCAGATAGCCCTATGGGCAGGCGTACTAGTGGCCTTCCTTTGGGGTAGTTACGACTTTGCCTCCGAACAATCCCAAACGACCCTTAGCCAGTGGCTCGCCTCCCCTAAGATACTAAGCGACATGGCTGTACTAATTACCATAGAATCAGCCATAGGACTGCTCTTTGCCTTTGTCGCTCTAAGGGATTACTACCAAAACCGCCGTAGCAAGGCACAACGTATCCTTTTGGCTTTCCCAGGCCTACTACTCTTCCCCTGCCTTATCTATGTGCTGGCACAGGCCTTCTTCTTCTTCTCAGGAGCCGACTTCGCCAAGACAACTCTCTATGCTTGTCTTGCCCTATTCGCTTTTATGCTATTGGGTACCAAGGGCATCGCTGTGCTACTACCAGAGAAAGATCTGCGCTTGGAAGTACTCCTTATGGTCAACATTCTGATTATCCTCTTAGGCCTTACTGCCACTGCAAGTGCCCAAATCATCTATGTCCCTAAGAGTGAACCCATCGATTTTGTTCTCTTAGGTAAGGTATTCCTTTTCTTCCTGTCTCTCTTTGCCTTAGGCTTCGCCACCAGCAAAGGTTATTGGTACCTCAAAGGAAAAAGTAAACCGTAGGGGCGAATGGCAATTCGCCCTCTCTCTTTTTTCACTTTTCACTTTTCACTTTTCACTCTTCTCTATCTCCTTACTAGCACAATACAGAATACACCGACCACGATAATCACCTTGAGCAGGTTATGGAGGAAGGCATAATGTATCTCTGTCTTGCTCCGCCATAGGATAGGGGTAAAGACTGCCAGTAGTACAATGGCAGCCAAGATAAAATAGTACTTCATTGCTCCTGTATCAGGAAAAGAGGTCAAGAAATACACACACAGAAGCGTTAGCCCTACCAGCAAACTAATCAGTTGCTTAGAGCTTCGCTCACCATAATCAGTAGCTATGGTGTGGTAACCCAAGGCAAAATCTCCCTTGATATTCTGTAAGTCCTTCACAAAGTCCTTAGCCAAGAGCAAGTAGTAAAGAAAAGCCGCATGAACAAATATAACTTTCTGAAAATTATGATAATACACAAATATGGCAAAAAAAGGAATAATAGAGAGTATCCCTGAGATGATATTGCCCACCAGCACCATTTTCTTCAAGCGATGCGAGTAGAACCACATCATAAAGATATAGATAGAGAAGAACAGCACCGCCGCAAAAGACACATAGCTGGCCACAATCACCGAAAGGAAATTCAGCACGAAGTAGAGGGTAAGTTTCGTATTTTGTCCCACCAAGCGTTCTATCATCGCCCGTGTAGGCTTGTTGATCATATCCTTTTCCTTGTCATAGAACGCATTGATAATATAGCCCCCTGCCACTGCCAAAGCTCCAGAGAGCACTATAGCAAAGAGCCGCCCATCAAGCAACACCCTCTTTATAGGTGCCCTTGAGAGAATAAAGATAGCCGTTAGGTATTGAGCCACACACAGCATCAGGATATTATACCCCCGCACCACTGAGAAAAGCCCTAATATTTTTTTCTTTTCCACCTGCCACATAGCATAGGTCGTTTTTATTCCCTGCAAAAGTAAGTAATTTTATTTATAAAAGCAAATTAACCAATAGCCCCACATGCTCGGCTTTTGCTTGTTCGAGTTCACTCGCTCCTCTGTAACAGCCAAAAAACATACCCTTTCTGCTAATCTATCAATTGTTTCTCAATCTCTTCAATACTTGGCAAAGATGATTGGAATCCTTTTGAAAGTTCATCAAATAGTTTGTATGATGAAACACCTATTGGGTTGTGTATCTCTTCCAAAGTATATTCGGCTACTATATCATTCTTATCTTTGCAGATTAACAGCCCAATGGTAGGATTATCACCTTCAGTCCGCAGTTGCTTATTTACAGCTGTCACATAAAACTTCAGTTGTCCTATATGTTCGGGTTTAAACTTTGTGGTCTTGAGTTCTACTACTACGTAACAGTGTAAATGAGCGTTGTAGAAGAGTAAATCAATATAAAAATCATCCCCCCCTACATTTATATGCACTTGTTTTCCATAGAAACAGAAGCCTTTGCCCAATTCCAATAGAAATTTTGTCATGTGATCCTCTAAATACTGCTGAAGTTCTTTTTCGGTATAACCTTCCGTCATAGAAAGAAAGTCGAACACATAAGGGTCTTTTGTAAGTTCTTGAGCTAAATCAGATGCTGTTGCCGGTAATTGTTGTTGGAAGTTAGTGATAGCTTTTCCCTGTCGAGCATATAAGTTTAGAGCTATTTGATGTTCCAATACCGATCGGCTCCAGTGGTTTTCTATTGTTTTATGTACATAGAAAAGAGCCTCTTGTATAGATTTACTTTTAGTAACAATCTCTACTTGGTGTCTCCAAGGTATTTGAAACAAAAAGAAATCTTGAGGTATTTCTGCACCAACTTGGTGCAGAAATAGATCTTGTTGATTATAAAATAAATAGAATTTCTTGCAATATCTAAGGTTTCTTTCTGAAAATCCTTTCATTGTAGGAAATTCCCTACACAGATCTGCACTAAGCGTTTGTAAGAAACCATCGCCCCATTTTGCCTTCGCCTGTTTTTCGGCAATGGCTTTACCTATTTGCCAATAGAGCCGTAATAGCTCGCTATTTACCTGAATAGCAGCTTTTATTTGGCTTTGTTGTATTTTCCCTTTCAGGGTTTGCAGCCAATTTTTGTAATCGGAGGTATCCAAAATATTTTTCATCCTTTAAAAAAAGAGAGACAAATATACGAATTATCTATTTACCAACCTATAATTCAGTAGATAATTTGCAATTTTCTATCATCGTAGAGGTAGTGTTTGTATACTCCATTCTCTTGATGATTAAATGCTTGATCACCCAATGATGAACTTATAGTCAAAAAGAAATGGTTTGCGAATTTATCAAACGGAAATTGAGAGTTAGAAGTGACTCTAACTCCTTTTTATAAGTATGTATATTATCAAAGAAATTCCTTATAGCATCTCGGAATTCTGTCTTGTGATGCAAAAATAACAAATCTTTTATTTATTCACAATCTAATATTCACAATCTAAATTTGTTTCATTATAAAAGCAAATCACCACACAATCACTTTATCTACGATAGCCTGCTGTTCCGAAGCTGTTCTTCGCAAATAAATACGGGTAGTCTCAATGCTTTCATGTCCCATAAGGTCAGCCAACAGCGAAATATCATTGAAGGCTTCCAAGAAATTCTTGGCGTATCTATGACGGAATGAATGAGGATAAACCACCTTAGTATTGATCCCATATTTCTCAGCAAAATATTTGAGCTTCTGTGCAATACCTCTTGTAGTAATACGCTCCCCTTGCGGATTCAGAAAAAGATAACCCGATGTTTTCTTCTGTTTATCAAGCCACTCCACAGCCTCCTCTCGCAGTTGTTGGGGAATAAAAAGTCTTCTTACTTTCCCTCCTTTGGTATAGAGATCAAAATAACCTATGGCCACATGTTCTGCTTTTATCTGTATGAGTTCACTCACCCGCGCCCCTGTAGCGGCCAAAAAGCGTACCACAAAATACCACATCAAAGACGCTTCTTGGCGCAGTTGTTCCTTCAGAAAGAGATAATCTGCCTGGCTAATCACATTTTCAAGATAAGTTCGCTGCTGCACCTTTACCGACTTTAATCGTAACTTCCCCTTACCGATATGCTCTAAAAACTTATTGAGTGCCTGAATACGCAAATTCACTGTTTTAGGCTTAAAATGCTCTATGAGGTAAGTTTTATAGAGCAATAAATTATTCTTGTTCAACACCTTATACTTGCTATAAAAATCTTTTACAGCATACAGATAGGCAGTAATCGTATTCTCTGCCATTTGGCTCTCCTTGAGAGCTACCTCAAATGTAGTGATCATATCGCTTTATTTTTTTATATTTAAGAATAATATAAAAATGATAGCTGATATTTCCTATGTTTCCTATTATGAGAAGTTCACCCTATCGGGCGAGGTAAAATGTATTGATGAGGAAATACCTTTTGAAATACCTAACGGGTGGGAGTGGTGTAGATTGGGGGATATCTCTATTTTTCTTTCTAGAGGTAAATCTCCTAAATATTCCGAGAAAAAAAAATATCCAGTTTTTGCTCAAAAGTGCAACTTAAAATCAGGAGGAATATCTCTTGATACTGCTAAATTTTTAGATGAATCAACTTTGCCAAAATGGGGAGATGAATATAAATTAAAAGATAACGATATTCTTGTAAATTCAACAGGTACTGGCACAGTCGGAAGAGTTGGAATATTCTCCAAAGAAGTTCTTGGAGACTACCCATTTATTGTTCCCGATTCTCATATTTCCGTTGTTAGGTTATCTTCAAAAATGAATTCATACTATATTTATAAAATTATGAATTCTATGATGATTCAACAATATATTGAAGATAATCTTGCAGGTAGTACAAATCAAAAAGAATTATACATAGGTGTACTTCAAAAAAATCTTATTCCTCTCCCTCCTTTAAAGGAACAACAACGTATTGTAGAAAAAATAGAGGAACTAACCCCTCATATTGAACACTATGGTAAAGCACAAGCAGAACTTGATTTGCTAAACAGAAATATTAAAGAACAGCTAAAAAAGTCTGTTCTGCAATATGCGATAGAGGGGAAACTTGTACCACAAGATAAAACAGAAGGTACAGCTGAGATATTATTAGAACAAATACAAGCAGAAAAGCAAAAACTATATGAAGAAAATAAGCTAAAGAAGAAAGATCTTGAACACAGTACTATCTTTAAAGGTGAGGATAACAAGTACTATGAGAAGATAGGGAAAAATGTTACTGAAATAGAAAGTGATTATAGTTTTCCGAATAGCTGGGCTATTACTAGATTATCATCTATTTGTATTCTCACTGATGGAGAGAAAAAAGAAGGACAAAATATTTGTCTTGATGCTAAATTTTTGCGTGGAAAAACAGAAGGGGATTACCTGCAAAAGGGTAGGTTTGTTCAGAAAGGAGATAATATAATTTTGGTGGACGGAGAAAATTCTGGGGAGGTTTTTACTATTCCACATAATGGTTATATGGGGAGTACATTTAAAAAACTATGGGTGAATCCTGTAATGGATTTACAATATGTACTTTACTTTATACAGTTCTATAAAGACCTACTCCGAAATTCAAAAAAAGGAGCTGCTATTCCACATCTTAATAAAGAATTATTTTATTCACTTCTTATAGGTATTCCACCCCTATCTGAACAGCAAAGAATAGTAAATACCATTCAAAATATTTTTCGTTGTATAGAAAAAAATTAGTTTTCTATACAACGAAAAATAGCTTCAATAGATTCTACAATACGCTGTTGCTCAGCAAGTGGAGGTAATGGTAATAAAGTCATTTCAAGACGATTCTTACTTATATTGTAAAAAGCTTGTCCAGATTTATTTGTGATAGATTTTATATAATCAATAAAAATAGGAGAAGATAGTAATGCTAAAAGATATTTAGAAACAATATCATTGCAATAAAACTGGCGAAGGATAAACACAAAACCTCCAACTGTGGTAGATTCTAAATCAAACTCTACTCTTGCCATCTTTCCTATGTTTTCTAAACTTGTAACCGCTGGAGTTACAATATCATTTTTTTTAAGTAAGATATTTTCTTTTACCTTATCTTTAGGTAAAAAAATATCATCAACTCTATTAGTTAATCTGAAAGGTTGTATGTTTCCTCCTCTAAGAATACGAATGTCAATGTTTTCCACACTCACTTCTTCTTTTTTAAATGTTGCCCCTGTAAAGATAAAGACAATATCCTTTAATCTACACCATTTCCAACCAACAGGAAGGTCTAATAGCATATCATCAGTTATTTCAGTAACATTTTTCCCTATCTTCTCATAGTACTTGTTATCCTCACCTTTAAAGATAGTACTGTGTTCAAGATCTTTCTTCTTTAGCTTATTTTCTTCATATAGTTTTTGCTTCTCTGCTTGTATTTGTAGTAATAGTTCTTCAGCCATACCTTCTGTTTTATCTTGTGGTACAAGTTTCCCTTCTATTGCATATTGCAGAATTGATTTCTTTAACTGTTCTTTAATGTTTTTGTTAATCATATCCAGTTCAGTTTGTGCTTTACCATAGTGTTCAATATATGGTATAAGCTCTTCTATTTTTGCCACAATACGTTGTTGTTCAGTAAGAGGAGGGAGAGGAAACAATTTATCTTCTAAATAACCAGAAATTATTCTCTGTTGGTTAGCAGTTCCTTTGAATATAGCTTCTTCTACAAAATAAGGAGATTTTAAAAAGTAAAGGAGGTAATAACGATTTATTGTTTCTGCAAAGGTTCTAAGTATCTTTAATTCTGTAGTTCCAGCACCAATACCATTAGGTAACTTTTCAAAAACAGCCGATTTACGATTCTGAAAACAAGGAGTAATTTTTGCAAAAGCAATATCACCATTAGCAAAATGAGTAAAACCTTTTTTTATTCTTCCCCATTTTATTTTCTCATAGGAATAATTGGAACCATAACCTGCTGAAAGTTTTTCCATAGGTATAAAGGCAACTTCTAATTCATCATTACAAATATTCTTAGGATTAATTTGAAAAATATTAAAAATTCTACACCACTCCCACCCGTTAGGTATTTCAAAAGGTATTTCCTCATCAATACATTTTACCTCGCCCGATAGGGTGAACTTCTCATAATAGGAATTATCCTCTCCTCTAAAAATAACAGAAGGGTTCTTTTCCTTCTTGATTTTCTTTTCTTCCACAAGCCGAGCTTTCTCTTCCCGAATGCGTTCAAGAAGTACAGAGGCAGGCTCATCATTAGGATCTTGTGGAACAAGTTTGCCCTGTATAGCTTGCTGGAGTATAGATTTGCGTAATTGGTCTGCTGTCATAATTCATTATTTTCACTAATACCTAAATCACCCTTACTCATTGCAAGAGCAATTCTTAATTGAAGATTTTCATCATATTCTTCTCTTGCGAGAAAACAATAAATGATTTCTCCTAAGAGGTCTTGATCTATATGTGATGCTGCAATATGATAAACAATAGATTCCAGCTGACTCATAAAAACACAAGCCTCCCAATAATATCCATTTTTATGAAGAAAGTAAGTGCCTAAAGTCAAAGAAAGTCGCTTATTGCCATCAACGAAAAAATGTCCTGAACAAAAACGAAAAACAAGATAGGTCAATTTATCTGCATAAGAAGGGTAGTAATCATCATTTTGAATAAATTCAAGTATTGCAAGAATTGCTTCTTTATCTCGAACGCCTTCTAATCCTCCTCCACTCTTTGCTATCGTCTTATGATAAACATCAAGAACTTCTTCATAAGAAATATATTGTATCATCACACTCATTTTAAACGTTCTAAAACATCTTTATTCCCTTCTAAAATTGTATCAAAATCAACAGATTGGTCTCCTATAAATCGCTCAAACTCTTCAGGAGTAACTGCACGAAGATATTCTGCTATATTGCTATGAAAAGCATCGCGAAAACTAAAATCTCTCGAAGCCATTTTGCTACGTGCATCATTTAAATAAGGTTTTTGCATGGGGTGTTCAACTAATTCATTTACAATTGATTCTACGTCTTTTATACTAAGCAAAACACCTGTTTTTTTATACGATTCCTTAATAGCCTCTCCTACTCCATTTTCAAAAGAAGAAAGTACAAGGAGAACTTCCGAATATAAGGTATGTCTTACATTATCTTTTGTGTCAAGCTTAAGAATTTCCTTATACTCTTTAGCATTTTCTTTGAAAATTGCCTTGTAAATTAAATCTGTTACTTGTGCATATTTGAATGTCTGATGTCCTGATACATATTCTTTAATAGCTAATGTCAAGGTTTTTCGATAATTATCTTCTTGAATAGCAGCAGGTAGATAATTTATGTCTCTGCGATTGATAAATTTTGTTCCTCCTCCTGTTTTTTCATTAATAGTTGTAATGACTATATCAAGTATAAAACTTCTCATTTTTTTAGCCTGTTCACTATCGGTCAAAAGCATCCCTATATTAAGAAATGAACGAAAGTTAAACAATCCTAACTGAGTAGTTTTGCTCCCGATATTGATGACGGGAGCAAATTGTAATTTAAACTCTTTCAACAACTTACCCTTACATAAAATATAGCCATTATGTTTTAATTCATCACTATGAGTCTCAAGATAACGTTCAATAGTACGTTCCTCTACGCCATAAAAATCAGCAACCATTTTCTTTGTATAACGATATTCTCCCTCAAAAAGCATTCCTTCTATAGCTAATTTTTCTTGTATAGTTTCTATAGCAAAACGATTATTCAAAATATTTTGCCTCTCTATTGTAGATGTTGTAAGATCTTTTTTATCCATTACATTATTTTTCTATGTCTATTCCTAAAATCTGTTGTATTTCCGAAAGAGTTTTGTCTATTTCGTGCTCAAGGGCAGCACGTCTTTTGTAGTAGTTGTCCAAAAGCTCTGCAGGAGGTAGTATTTCCTCCTCATCTTTGGGGAATTTACATTGGTCGAGGTTGCAATCCATCGCTAAGAGTTCTTGCGCAGTAAATACTCTCGACTTCTCATCTTTACCATCTTCACTAACAGTTTCTACACGGTTGTGCCACCAGTCTTTAATAGGCTGACAATGTACAGCTTGCATAGGTTTGGTTTTTGAAAAATGTTTATACCCTTCGGGCATATCCAAGCGGTAGAACCACGTTCTATGGGTGCAAAAACCTTCTTCAGCTCCTTCTGCTTGCACATTGTCAAAAAACAAGATATTAGTAGCAATACTTGTGTAAGGAGAAAATACGCTACCTGGCAAGCGGATAATAGTGTGTAAGTTGAACTTTCTCAAAAGCCTTTCTTTAATAGCCAATTTAGCATTATCAGCACCAAAGAGAAAACCATCAGGAAGAATCACCGCAGCACGCCCATTTTGTTTTAAGCGATACATTATCAGTACCATAAATAAATCAGCTGTTTCGCTGGAAGAAAGGTCTGACGGAAAATGCTGTTTGATATCGTTCTTTTCACTACCTCCATAAGGCGGATTCATTAGCACCACATCAAACTTGTCATCATCGGTATAGTTAAGTACATCTTTTGTAAGTGAATTATCGTGTACTAACGCAGGAGCATCAATATTATGTAGTAACAAATTGGTTACACAAAGCATATAGGGGAATTGCTTTTTCTCTATTCCATAGATAGATTGAGCCCAAGCTTCTTTAGCCTCTGCTGTGGTAGCTTTTTTATCAAGAGTGTTTAGCCAACTTGTGATGAAACCTCCTGTGCCACAAGCAAAATCAGCCATCTTTTCTCCTATTTGGGGCTCTATAATTTCTGCCATAAAATCCGTAAGTGCCCTTGGGGTATAAAACTCACCCGCTGAACCTGCTGACTGCATTTCCTTCAAGATTGCTTCATAAATTTCTCCAAAAGCGTGGTTCTCTTCATAATCAGAAAAATTCAGCTGGTCTATTACATTCACCACTTGGCGAAGCAATACACCATCTTTCATATATTGGTTAGCATCTTGGAATGTCGTAAATACAATGCTACTGCGTATAGGGGTATAAGGGGTAACTTCCAAACTTTTTAGGGTAGGGAAGAGAGTATTGTTTACAAAATCCAACAAGGCATCAGCGGTTAGGGCATTGCCATCACCCTTGTCTGTTGCCCACGAACGCCAACGACATTCTTCAGGGATAAACGATTGATAACTATCCTCTTTAAATTCCCAATCCTCCTCTTTTACATCGTATATTTTAAGAAAAAGCATCCACGCAATTTGCTCAATGCGTTGGGCATCACCATTGATACCTGCATCATTGCGCATAATATTCCGAATGCTTTTTACAAAGTTGTTAAGTGCCATATATTAAGCTATGTTATATATCAATTTTTCTAATTCTTTCACTGCTGAATAGTACTGTTCTTTACCTCCAAAGAATTTGGCTATATGGGCAGGAGCTCCCATTTGTCGGAAAGGGTCAAGTTTCAAAACTGTGGTGTTTTCTAATTGAGTGATTCCATCAGTAGCATATTTTTCAAGCAGAGCCTCCAATACTTTTCGGGCTTCAGCACCATACTTGTTAAAAACATCTCGTTTCTTTACATTTTCAGCGCGTTCTCTACGTGTAAGAGGCTTTTTGCCATAAGCTATATGGCAGATAAAATCAAAATCATCTACCTCAGCCATTCCTTGGTCTTCTTTCAAGGCTTGCAAATCAATACCGCTTTCGCGCAGTAAATCAGTTATCTCAGCTTTTTTTTCTGCTTTATTCCAATGCAAGATAAAGTCATCAAGGTTTGTATAATTGTCGTTGATATTCTTCTTAGTATAATCGGTAACACTCTCAGTTCGCAAAAGTTTGCCATTTGTGTCATACACCGATACTACTTTGTTAATCACTGTCACAGAACAACCGTTTTTATCTACGATAGGTTTAGACGATTTATTTGTTCCCTTACATTCGCAAGGATAATGCCCACAAATAGGACACGGACATACACAAGGAAATTGCCCACATACAGGACAGGACTCGACAGGAGGAATCACCGTGTCATCAGGTGGATAATTAGGATCTATCTCTGCTTCTCCGTCCCAATCAGGGTCAGCAAATAGGCGGGTAACATTCCGAAAATCCATTATAGTAAAGTGCGTTTTTCCCTCTTTTTCACGAATACGAGTGCCACGCCCTATAATCTGCTTAAATTCGGTCATAGAGCTGATACGCTGGTCAAGCACTATCAGCTTCACCATTTTACAGTCCACTCCCGTAGATAAAAGCTTACTAGTAGTGGCAATAACAGGATATTTTTCAGCTACGGAAATAAAATAATCTAGCTTCGATTGTCCATAAGGGTCGCTTCCCGTAATACGCACCACATAGTCAGGATTTTTTTGACACATATCCGAATTAGCATTTACAAGGGCTATGCGCATTCTCTCAGCGTGATCTTCATCTGCACAAAAAACGATTGTTTTTCCCATTCGGTCAGTATGCTTGAGGTAATTGGTAATTTGTTCCGCTACTTCCCTAATGCGGTCTTCTATAATAATCTTATAGTCGTAGTCCGAATTGTTATAAATTCGGTCTTCTATTTCATTGCCGTAAACATCTACTTGCCCCACAGTAGGCCGCCACTCATCACCAATGTTAGTAGTAATATTTACAACTCTAAAAGGAGCCAAAAATCCGTCTTCAATACCCTGCTTTAGGCTATAGGTATAAACAGGCTCGCCAAAGTAATTTATACTAGATTGGTATTTAGTTTCTTTAGGAGTAGCAGTCATTCCTAACTGTATCGCGCTGTCGAAATATTCTAAAATTTCACGCCAGTTGCTATCGTCTTTGGCACTTCCTCTGTGGCACTCATCTACAATTACCAAATCAAAAAAATTAGGTCTGAACAGCTCTTTGTATTGCTGTTTTCCTCGTTGTCCTATAAGTTGTTGGTAAAGTGAAAAATAAACCTCATAAGCTGTGATGCCACTGTTTAGATCTTTCTGATAATCAACCTTGTGTATAGTTTTCTGAAGGGGTTTAAAATCCTGCTGAATAGATTGGTCTACTAATACATTGCGGTCTGCTAAATACAATACTTTCTTTACCAATCCTGCTTTCAATAGTCGGTAAACAATTTGGAAAGCCGTATACGTTTTTCCAGTACCAGTAGCCATTACTAATAAAAGTCGTTTTTTGCCTTGAGCGACGGCATTTACCGTATTATTAACCGCATTGCGCTGGTAGTATCGAGGAGGAAAGATGTCATGACCTACACAAAATGGCTGATTGATAACTTTAAGTTCTTTTTCCGAAAATCCTTCTCCATTATGATTTTCACCCATAAAACGTTTATAAAGCTCCTCTTTGGTAGGAAATTCATCCATTGCAAGAGTTCTTTCTTTTCCCGTAAGGAAATCATATTCCTGAAAACCCTGTCCATTAGAACTATAAGCAAAAGGAATATTCATCATCATAGCATATTCTTTTGCTTGTTGCATTCCGTAGCTTATAGAGTGAGTAGCATCTTTAGCTTCTACAATAGCAATAGGGGTCGCCTTATTATAGTAAAGCATATAATCGGCATATTTTGCTTTACTACGAGAGAAAAGATTGCCTCGAAGGTTAATTTTACCATCGGTAAACTTAACCATTTTTTCCATAGAAATATTATCATAACCCCATCCTTTATCCATTATGCTGGGAGTTATGAATTTGAGTTTTATATCTTCCTCTGACATCATAATCTTATAAATTGTTTATTATGCCGCAAATATACAAAAAAATAATTGATTTTTAATCTCAAAATTTTTAAGTTCTAAGCCTCTCCAACTCTTAATTAATCTTTTAAAATCGTTAAACTTTTGTATATCTCCCCCAAACCAATTTCTATATAACAGATTTTTACTACTTTTACGCTCATTTTCTAACTTGCCCAAAAAGTGCATACCCGAACCGAACGATACAACCGTAGGAAGCTCATCTCTTCCTATTTCTCTGTTACACTGAGTATTACACTCGTGCTATTCCTTCTGGGGCTATTGGGGTTTCTGCTGATTAATGCCAAAAACTTCACCGATAGCTACAAGGAAAACCTCATTATGTCCGTTTTCCTCAAGGATACCGCCAAAGAGGCCGATATACAGCAGCTCCAAAAAACACTCTCCCTTGCCGACTATATCAAAAAAGTTCAGTTTATCTCCAAGGAGCAGGCTGCACAGTCCTTCATTGAGGAACTGGGAGAGGACTTTATATCCACCATTGGAGACAATCCCTTGAAAAACTCCTTTGACCTTACCCTCAAGGCCGACTATGTCGCCCCTGAAAAAATGGAGGAAATCAAAGAATCTATACTGCAAAATGCCTCCGTCAAGGAAGTTGTCTATGACCGTGCTTCGGTAGAGAAAGTGCATTCCAACCTCCAGCAAATCTCTATCGTTATCCTCTCTATTTCAGCTATTTTCACTTTCGTGGCCATGCTGCTAATCAACTCGTCCATACGCCTGTCCGTTTACTCTAAGCGATTTATTATCAAGACCATGCAGCTAGTAGGCGCTACCAAAGCCTTTATTCGCAGACCGTTTATCGTCACCAATATAGCCTTAGGTATCCTCAGCGCATTACTGGCCTGTTTAGCACTGAGCCTTTGCTTGTTTTATTTGGATAAGTCTTGGCCTGAATGGGGGCTGCTTAGCAACTCCAGCGCCTTTATATGGGTCTTTGCCGCCCTATTTGCTATTGGAATTTTCATCAGCTGGATCAGCACCTATTTCGCCGCCCAGCGTTTTTTAAACCTCCATACCGACGAACTCTATTATTAGTGACTAATGACTAGTGACTAATGACTAATGACAAGTGACTAATGACTAACCACTAGTGACTAACCACTAACCACTGACAATTAACAATTAATAATTAACAATTAAAAAAGATGGTTTTCAAACGAAAAAACTTCCTCTTGATGCTCCTTGGTTTGGGGCTTATCTCTTTGGGCTTCCTCACCATGAGTGGAGGAGGCAGTGATGACCCTAAGGTCTTCAATCCCGCTATCTTCAACTTCCAGCGTATCAGTCTGGCGCCTGCCTTGGTGCTACTGGGATTCGCTACCGAGGTAGTGGCTATATTGTATAACGACAAACAAAAGGAAAACTAATGGACTTACTACAGGCTATCATCATTGCCATTGTGGAGGGACTTACCGAGTACCTACCTATCTCCTCCACCGCTCACATGATCTTTACCCGCGAACTGATGGGACTCCCCGAAGATGATTTCTTCAAGATCTTCGCCCTCTGCATACAGTTCGGGGCTATTTTGGCTGTGGTAACCCTCTATTGGCGCAAGTTCTTGGACTTCTCTCGCTGGCAGTTCTTTGTAAAACTTGGCTTTGCCGTACTCCCTGCCCTTGTCTTGGGTAAGCTCTTGGACGACTATATTGATTCTGTCATGGGTGCTCCCGTATATATTGCGATCATGCTCATCGTGGGCGGTTTTGTACTACTCTTTATTGACCGTTTTTTCAAGCACCCTGCGATATTTCACGAGAAAGATATCTCTATCAAAAAGGCCGTTATTATAGGCTTTTGGCAATGCTTGGCCATGATGCCTGGCACCAGCCGTTCCGCTGCTTCTATCATTGGAGGTATGCAACAGAAGCTCTCCCGCGAACTCGCTGCCGAGTTCTCTTTCTTCTTGGCAGTACCTACTATGCTCGCCGTAACTGTGTATTCCTTATTTCTAAAGCACTACACAGGAAGTGGTACTGACCTCAAGGGCTATGAACTCTTAGCCAGCAACTCTGACAAACTCTCCATGTTCCTCATCGGTAATCTCGTAGCCTATGTGGTAGCCATCCTCGCTATCAAGGGCTTTGTGGGTCTGATCAAGAAATATGGTTTCTCCCTCTGGGGCTACTATCGTATCATTGTAGGAGGAATCCTCCTATGGTTTTTCCTCAAATAAAGGTAATTAACGAGACCTTTTACTTTTTATCTTCTACCTTTTACTTTGAAAATGACTGATATTCGTGCTTTAAAAAAAGAAGAACTCCAAGATTTTTTCCTCTCCCACGGGGAAAAGGCTTTCCGTGCCAATCAAGTATATGAATGGCTCTGGACAAAGGGTGCCCATTCTTTTGACCAGATGACCAACCTCTCCAAGGAGACCCGCCAGCTACTGGCAGAGCATTTTGTGATCAATCATATCAAGGTAGATACCATGCAGCGTAGCGAGGACGGTACTATCAAGAATGCTGTGCGCCTGCACGATGGGCTTTATGTGGAATCTGTGCTTATACCTACCGATACCCGTATCACCGCCTGTGTATCTAGCCAAGTAGGGTGCAGTCTCAACTGCTCCTTCTGTGCCACCGCCCGCCTCAAGCGTATGCGCAACCTCTCCCCCGATGAGATCTTTGACCAAGTGCTTACCATTGACCAACAGAGCCGACTCTACTATGGTCGTCCCTTGCGCAATATCGTCTTTATGGGTATGGGCGAACCCCTGATGAACTACCCCAATGTGATAAAAGCCATTGAGCGTATCACCTCTGAAAAGGAAGGTCTTGGCTTCTCCCCCAAGCGTATCACTGTATCTACTTCAGGGGTCTCCAAGCTCATCCGCAAAATGGCCGACGATAAGGTCAAGTTCAAGCTTGCCGTATCCCTACACTCCGCCATTGAGGAGACACGCAACAAGATCATGCCTTGGACAGTCAATTTCCCCCTTGCCGAACTACGCCAAGCCTTACAATATTGGTATCAACAGACCAAAAGTCGTATCACCTATGAGTATGTAGTGTGGAAAGGTATCAATGATGCACCCAAGGACGTCGATGCCTTAGTCGCTTTCTGTCGTTTTGCGCCCTGCAAGGTCAATCTCATTGAGTACAACCCCATTGACGATGGCCTCTTTGAGCAAGCCGACGAAAAAGCCCTCCTGCTCTACAAGCGAAAACTAGAAGAAGCAGGTATCACCACCACTATCCGCTACTCCCGCGGTAAGGATATTGATGCCGCCTGCGGACAACTCGCTAACAAACAGTAAAATATACTAACTATCAATTGAGAAACCTCTCTGTGAGGTACTACACAAAGAGGTTTTCAGTACTTATATCAATAGTTGATTTTATCCAAAAGATAAATTTTTACCCATTCAGGAACATTTTCTTGTAGAAAGTAGAGTTTGTTTTCCTTTTTTTCAATTAACAATGAACGGTCATCTTCAGAAGAATTATCAAATATAAAGGCTGTATCTGCTATCACAAAAGCATCATAAAGTAGATTCATAGTTCTGTAGTATCTCTCTATTATCTTTTCTTCTGAAACATTATGCCCGCCTTTGCTAACTCTGAATCCTATGCGTTTTATGTTAATAGTAGGGTCTTGTGTAGTGATAAAGTAGAAATAGGTTTTAAAACCATTATTTTTAGCCTTCTTTAAAAAATCTACTTTAGAAGGGTGAGACATTACTGTTTCAAAAGAAAAAGTACTTTGCTGTTTTAGCAGCATCTCTCTAAAGAAATTAGCCACTGAAGCCGCTATATAGCTATCTATAGTTCCTGTGCAGACCAAAATATTGTCAACAATATGTATTTGTTGTAGCTTATTCTGGTCAATCCTCTTGTTTTCAGCATACTGCAAAAAATCATTCCAGTTATTTTGACTAATTTCAGTAGGCAAATAGTCATCACAATGGATAAACCCCTTAGTTTTTAGTACTAATTCTATAACATCAGCATTTATAAAATACCCCACATTATAGTATTTCTTTACATCCTCTATAAGAGTAGACTTTCCCGATCCGTTAGGACCTGCAAACATGCGAAATCTTTTCATTTTTCATCTATCGTATAAACTCCTTTCTTCACTTTTATAAGATTTCCATATTGGGCTTTTTTACCCAAATAAACAATCGTTCCATCTGGTTTTTCTTCTACAAGCTCTCCTTCTTTTACACTGATATTACTAAGCCCCAAAGCTCTATTTTCACGGCGAGCTCTCTCGGTAGCTTCTATAAAAATTCTGTTTAACTCTTCAGTAGGAATTTCTTCTTCTATATTTTGTAAAATATCCATCATCTAACTATTTAATTTAAGTTTTACAGACTTTGCAAGAGTTTGATTTAATGTAGAAAAAACACAAACACAAAGCCCACTCTTTAATATGTTATGGGACAAAGGTACGAAAAATTTATCAGAACTAAAAAACTTTAATTAGTAATACTCCCTCATTGTCCTTATATCCAAATACCCCGCTCTACCGTTTTTGATGATCTTATAGAACGAATGTGTCTGGGGAGTAATTGTTTCATATACTGCCTTTTTCTGTTGGGGGTAGGTACCTATCTTATGATCTTTGTAAAAGTAGATAAGCCCGTCCTTCTGTTGCTCTATATTATCATAGACAACAGGAAGTAGCTCTTCTCCTAACAGATATACATCAGGATATATACGCAACATGCGCTTATAAAAAGGACTTCCTTCTAACTCTATCTCTGTATAATCGTCTCCATCCAACTTCTCTTGGTAGCTATAGCCAAAAAGCCCATACTTATTGCCTCGTTGTACTCGTATCAGCTCAGGATGGGGATAGATGCTGCGTCTCCCAATTCTCATCATTATAATGAACTATCTTAAAGTCATAGAGATCTTGCTTATAATCAGCCTTTTCATCTTCCTTATAACCAAGCTCCAACTCTAAGAATTTATCTTTCCCTTTTTGCCAATAAAAATAGAGATCTCCCTCAATATTATAGGCAAGTATATCTATATGGCGAAGGGTTGTTTCCGTCTGTGCTTGCCCCCATAAGGCAAACAACAAAGCCACGATAAAGGTCAATTGCTTCAACATAACATTCCTTTTTTCTTCCCCACAAAGATAAGGATAATTTCTCAATAACAACAAAAACGCCCCATGTAGTTATTCACCACAGGGGCGTTTTTATTGCTTGTCGTACTACAATTAGCGAATTTCTACCACTTCTTCAAGCGGAAGTCTCTTTTTAGGGGTCTTACTTGGGTGATTGCCGTCGGCTTCACTGTGGTAGCCTATAGCTACCACGAGCACAGGTCTAAAGCCTTTTACCTGCAACTTTTGATCGTAGTAAGCAGGGTCAAAACCTTCCATAGGAGTCGCATCAATCCCTTCTGCACCACAAGCTGCTAACAGAAAGCCAGTTGCCAGATACACTTGTTTTTGAAACCAAACTTTAGCGCGTTCTTCACCACCTGCTTTTAGACTTTGATAATAATCAACCACAGGTTGTGGCTGATTTGCCTTAAAATAGGTTTCAAAAGCAGCAATATCATCATAGGCAAAAAGTACCACCAAGTGGCTGGCTTCTTTTATCTTCTGTTCATTGAAGAACGAATGGGCTGCCAAGTCGGCTTTGAGAGCCTCATCACCTATGATAACAAATTTCCAAGGCTGACTATTAACTGACGAAGGTGCTAGGCGGAGTATCTCTGCTAATTCCTTGATTTTAGCCTCACTTATCTTCTCATTGCGATACGCTTTGGTAGCATATCTCTTCTGTGCTATTTCTAAAAAACTCATATCAAATAAATCATTAATTATTACTTACTTCAAAGGTTACTTCTATATTCCCACGAGTAGAATTAGAGTATGGGCACACTTGGTCTGCTTTGGTTACAAGCGCCTTGGCTTGTTCTATCGATACATTAGGTATATTTACCTGCAAGGTTACTGCAAAAATAAAACCGCCGTTATCTAACTTTCCTATAGAAACATGAGATGTTACAGAGGTCACCCCTGTAGTTGCTTTCGTTTGCTTGATAACTAAGTTCAGTGCGGTGTCAAAACAAGCCGCATAGCCCGCAGCAAAAATCTGCTCAGGGTTCGTATAATCGTCATTAGCGCCTCCTAAGGCTTTAGGAGAACGTAATTCAAGGCTTAATACGCCATTGTCGGAAGTTACTTTTCTATTAGGGGCACCTGTAGCGGTAGCCACTGCTGTGTATAATGCTGTCATAATACTTCTTTTTAATTTATTTTTACTTTGTTATTTGTTCTTGATTAAGGATTTTATACGTCAGTGTCTTAAGAGTCTCAAATTCTTGGGTGCTTAGTGGGATTGTCTCTTTCAATTGCAAAGGAATCTCTTTTGCTTTTTCTTCTAACTGTTTTCCTTTTTCAGTAAGTGTTATCCACATGACACGTTCGTCCTCCTTACAACGAATACGAGTGAGCAACTCTTTAGTTTCCATTCGTTTGAGTAGTGGTGTAAGAGTGCCACTATCCAGATACAGCCGCTCCCCTATCGCATTTACCATAAGAGTACCTTCTTCCCAGAGAACCAAAAGTACCAAATACTGTGGATAGGTAAGGTCTAAAGGTGTAAGATACTTCGTGTATTGCTGTGTAATCTTACGCGAAGCCGCATATAGCGGAAAACATACCTGAGCACTTAACTGTAAGACTTCTTCTGTCATGACTTCTTGATTTCGGGAGCAAAGATATAACAAATATTTTAAACAATAAAATTTTTTACAAATAAATTTTGCACAATATAATTTTATCATTGATAAAACTTCCCATATGGCACATGTACCATACGGGAAGTTTTATAATTAACAAATGAGCTAATTATTTCCTAAGAAAACGGAAACGTTCTATGATATCCAGAAGCATATCAGCTTCAAAAAACTCATCATTTAGTAAGTCGTCAAATTCTTCATCACTCTCTTCATAAATGTTATTAATATAAGATAGATGTTCCTCTGCCTGAGGAAAATCACCTTTCATTATATAGTATTCAGCAAATATAAGATGTGCTTTGATAAGGCTTATTTGATCATCTCCCCCTGTTTCAAGCACTTTATTCAGGCTTTCTATACTCTTTTCCTCCAATCCTTTAGCCAATTGTAGAACAGCTTTTTTTAAGTATAATTCTGCATTCATTTGTTTGTATTAGTACCATAAAATTCTGTGGCAAATATAAGGATAATTTGTTAATTGATGTAAGTTCGACGTAAGCAAAATTATATTTTTTCTCCTGCTGCACAACTCGCACTACTGGATTTTATAGCTTGTCGTACTACAAGTTAATTTGTTGATTCCTCAATTTTAAGGTAGTCTTTAGCCTTTGTAGGAGATATGATACTACGTCCCAATTGAGCTTCTAACTGCTTGCGCGCTACTTTGGCTACACTCCCCCCTTCTTTAGCTACTTTTTTCTGTTCCTCCATCCCTTGAGGGTCGCGTTGTTTGGAAAGCTCAGTAGTTGAGGCTTCAGCTAATATATTAAAAGCCATTTCCAAGTTAGTCATATTATCACGTAAGTTTTCTTTTTTAAGACCTTTATACTGCTTATATTCTTTAGTGGTAAAACCACTCCACTGCTGGGTAATGATGTCAGTAAGAGTAGCATATTCTACCCCTTCTTTTACTCCTGTACGCTTCCATTCATCAGTAAGTTCTTTCCGTACCTCAATAGATTTGATACGTTGGTTTATCCACGCTTCCGAATAGCCCAAGCGACGATAATCAGCTATGGCTTGTTCTATAGAGAGTTCAGGATCTTGCAATTGATCAATACGAGTACTAGCAACTTCTGCCATCCACTGTTTGAAAGGCTCTGCCTTAGGAGAAGGTATAGACTGTATCAGGCGAAAAAGTTGCTCTGTATCAGCAACATCCGTAAGACGCATTTTACCATCCGCAGCTTTTAACTTCAAAGCGTTACAATTTGTAACGCTTTCATTTCCCTCTTCTTTTAGTCGTTTTTTTAATACACGCCAATAGGTCTGAGGGTTAGGACTATCAGTTAATATAGCCACTACATCTACAATAGAGAAATACCATTTCTCATGGGTGTCGTCCCAAATAGTGCGCACCTTGCGTTCTTCAAATAATTTGATAGCTTCTTTTTTCATTTCAGAGGAATTTTTTATATCCTTTAGAACTACAAAAATACAAAATAATTGAGAATTGAGGCTTATGTATTTATTTCCTATTCCCCAATTGACAATTTTATCAGCTGTTGCATGGCAGCATCTATCCTTTCCGCTGTGCTGAAGTTTTGCTTGATATGGTATTTTTCAGCGATGGCGGCGACTTTCTCGTAACGTATGTTTACCGTTTTCCCCTCCTCGTAGATGAGGATTTTCAAAGGGAGTTCAATGGCCAAGAGGGGATTTTCCTGCATCAGGGCGGTTCCTACTTTGGGATTGCCTACTATAAGCACCGTAGCAGGCGACATACTTTCGCCTACTGCCTCCGCCGCCTTGTGGTGTTCGATAGTTGCAAAAATGGTAATACCTTTGCTGTTCAGTGTTTTTCGAAGTGCCGCGACGGTCTCTTCAAAAGCCAATGGACTTTGGAAGTCTTCATAAGGTTTTATTACCTCCTTACAACTGATCTTCGGTTGTGCTGCCGCTAAGAGCGGGAATAATAAAAAAGTAAAAAGAAGTTTCATATAATGTGCTAATAATTATTGCAAGTATTCTTCAAAAAATTTAAGGGTGAGGCTATTCAGCCTATCATGTGTTTCCTCAATAGGGGTGCTACCACTCAATCCTAATTGCTGAGCAAAAGGAATCCACAAAGGTACATCGGTAAAATCCACATGGAACATATCAGGAAGTTGTACAAATTCACTCTCTACTGTATTCTCAAACAAAGCCCTCATTGTACTGAGATGCTGCTCTATGTCTTTCTCTGTCCATCCTCCCGATTTCTTGCGTTCAGTACGCATAGCTTCTGCTGGGCGGGTAATAACCATGGTCGGAATAGGCAAACCTGTTTGTGCTATCTTCTTAGGAATAGGTGATTCCATAATCAAGCTTGCCTTAATACGTCTATCCTTCCACGAGGCTTCCGATACGATAACGCCCCCGAGAGAAACCCCAAAAGCTCCCAGCCTATCCATATCGAGCTTAGAGGCAAGAAGGTGATGGGAGTCGTCTGTATGGAGTGTGGTGAGGAAATCTATTACGCACGATACATCTTTGGCAAAGTAGGCTATAAGTCCCCCTTCAAAGGTTTTTCCATTATAACTCAAAAGAGGATTTTCTTCCGTTAAGCTCTCATTGAGCATGGGATCAATTACACTTCGTGGTTGGCTTTGGAGTGTGCCGCCATCAGAGAACGTTGCCAAAGCTACCGCCATAGGACAATCAATACCTACCACTATATACCCTTGAGAGACTAACTCTTGTATCTGAAAAGTACTTATACATCGGTGACCGTAAAGTCCTGTAAGATACAAGAGAACAGGATATTGAGATTTTTTCTTATTTACAGGAGCTTTTTCTAAGGCATTTGAACGTTTGAATTGCAACGAATAAAGCAAAGCCTTCGGAATATGCAAAAGTTCTGAAATAGCCTCGCTCACCTTTGTAGCTTCAGGGATATAAGGGGCGTAATCACTCTGAGAGGTTTTTTCAGCGGGGTACCACACTTGTATAGGGATTTGTCTGGCTTGGTGTTTATCTGTGATAAAAATCTCTTCCCTATCGGGGTCAGTTACCCAATAGCTCACCGTACCAATAGCATACTTGCCCATAGGCTTTGCAAAAAGCGTTGGGTGAAATATATAGTAAGCCCCTCTCCCAAGCAAGAACAATACTATGGCTATAAGGGTATAAATCATTTTCTTTTTCATTGACTAATACAGTGAGCAAGTTGTATTTTCAAGCCACAAAGATAGTAATAATTAGCTTATTAAATATTTATATCTTCAGGAGAAGCATAAGAAAAAGGCACCCATTGGTAATCTTTCTCTTTGCCTATATATCCCAAACCAGGGTAAGGTAAATGCCCTGCAAAAATAAGTGTATGCTCTTTGTAGCAGTTTTCCAGTACGCGCAGACGTGTGTGAATTCCTTGCTGATAATCAGTATCCCACAACACACCCCAATCGGGTTTAGCAATAAGCAGAGGCGAGTGAACCGTATCAGCTAAGTGCTTTATCGAACGTCCCTCTGAGATGATAGTTACAAGCGTGTGCCCTGGCGTATGTCCTTCGGCTAACTCGGTTTTTAATATTCCAAAAAGAGTATCACCCGCACTGAAGAAGTGCAGATTATTACCAAGAGTTCTGAGAATATTGCGCGAATAGTTTAAGTATTGTTCTAACTGCTGGGGCGTTCTCTTATATTTAGTTTTAGAAAAATCGGGGTTAGGTGATAGCCAAAAGTCGTATTCCCTTTTATTAATATAACATTGCGCATTAGGGAAAGTAAGTTTGCCATCGGGAGTGGTAAGTCCCCCTATATGATCACCATGAGCGTGAGTGATAAATACATCAGTAATATCAGAAGGAGAAACACCTATCTTTATAAGATTTTCAGGGAGTCTTCCTATAGTAGTTTTTCCAGAATGTTTCCCGTTACCAGCATCAATCAAAATATACTTATTAGCCGATTTTATAAGCAATATATTCACCGACATCTGCATCAGTTCAGGGTTGAGATAGAGCTTTTGCATCTGGTTTACAAAGTCCTTTTTAGGTATTTGAGGGGCAAAGATAGATTGAGGAGGAGTGACGTTCATATATCCATCAGATAGGAGAAAGAGCTCCAAATCTCCCAATGTAATTTTAAGACTACATCCTGTTACTACAACATTGCTGTTAGTAGTTTTTTCAGGTAAAAAACTCATCAGTGAAGGAACTGCTAAAAGTCCCCCACTAAGGGCAGTGGTTTGAAAGAATTTACGTCTATTCATAGTATCAATTAGCTTTACTTTATTTCATTGATGACACAAAGATACAAAATAATTATCAATTATCTAATTGACAAAAACGCCCCCTATTTCACTAATTGTTCTATCTGTTTTTGCAGTGTTGCACGCTCATTAGGCAATTTAGAAAGAGTAATCGCCTTTTGATAATAAGACTAAGCAATTTCTGTAATGGGTAATGATCGTTTCTAAACTCATAATGTTCTTTTTTGTGGCAAAGATAAGGATAATTGATGGATTTTCCCTAACTTTGTACTTTCAAAAACTTTTCTAATATGTCAAAAAGCAAAAAGCTCAATGTACAAGGCGTAGCCATTACCTTTTATGAAAATGGAAAAAATGATTATATATCACTAACAGATATTGCACGATATAAAGAAACTGAACATACCGATACTGTTATACAGAATTGGCTAAGAAACCGAAATACAGTTGAATTACTAGGTTTCTGGGAGATTCTCAATAACCCTAATTTTAACCCCCTCGAATTCGAGGGGTTTAGAAGACAAACAGGACTCAATAGTTTTGTCTTAACCCCCAAACGATGGATTGAAGCTACTAATGCCATAGGTATAGTATCTAAGGCAGGACGTTATGGAGGAACTTTTGCTCATAGGGATATTGCTATGGAATTTGCCTCTTGGATTTCAATAGAATTCAAACTGTATGTCATCAAAGAATTCCAGCGTCTTAAAGAAGAAGAAAATAGTCATTTAAAGCTTGAATGGAACTTGCAGCGCACCCTCGCCAAGGTCAATTATCATATCCATACCGATGCGATCAAAGAAAACCTTATTCCTAAAGAAGTTACCAAAAAGCAAATGCAACTTATCTATGCAGACGAAGCCGATTTACTAAATACTGCCCTATTCGGCATCACTGCCAAAGAATGGCGGGAAGCACACCCTAATAAGGAAGGTAATATCCGTGATGAGGCTACCTTAGAACAGTTGGTAGTATTGAGCAATTTAGAGAGTATCAATGCCCTTCTTATTAGGCAAGGTATCTCACAAGCTGAACGCTTAGTAGAACTTAACAAAACCGCTATCACTCAAATGAAAACACTCATAGCTAACCAAGTAAAACTCATTCGTTAAACACTACCGACCTTCGGCTAAGTAATACACTTACTACCAAAGTAAGCACTTCCGAAAGCACAAGGGTAAGCCAGATACCTCGTTCTCCCAAAAAAGCAGGTAAGATAAGCATCCCAATACCGATAAATACCACTCCTCGCAAAACAGCAATCACAATAGAGCCTAAGGCATTACCTATAGAGGTGAAAAAGCTGGTAACTAAGATATTAAATCCATTTATCAGAAAAGCATATGAGAATATATGTAGTCCTTGATAGGCGATTTCAGCTACATGCGAATGCGAATCTTTTACAAACAAACCAATAATAGGCTTACCAAAGCACTGTAGAATAGCAAATACGATGATACCTATCACAAAATTGGTCTTGGCTATAAAGCGAAAGAAAGCCTTAAGCCTACCGAATTGTTGTACACCAAATAGATAACCCATCACAGGAATCATCCCATCTGAAATTCCCAAAAAGAGCAGTACACCTATGAAGTTGGTGAGGTTCATCACCGTAAATGCCGAGACGCCCTCAGCTCCTATAAGCCGTATAATCACATTGTTGATAATAAGGATACTAAGTGCCGAAGAGAGTTCCGAGGCTCCTTCTGAAGAACCGTTATAGCTGGCACGCCACAGCAAGGAGAACGAGAAACGCCCTTTGAGCAAACTCACTGAGTGTCGCCCTTTAAGTAGTATTGCCCCTGAGATAAGAGCAGCTATGCTGAAGGCTATACCTGTGGCAATACTGGTACCCATGATTCCCCAACCAAATTGCAGTACAAACAGCAAACTCAGTACTATATTGAGCAATACTACCAAGCTCATAATCACAGTAGAGGTGATCGGCCTACCAAGACTCTTGAGCATCATATCAAAGTAGAAACACAGAGATATAGTAGGAATAAACCATACCATACCTTGCAGATAGCTGTAAGCATACGGGAAAAGCGCCTCATCAGCCCCTAAAAGCCTGATAAACCACTTCATTCCTATCAGTAGTACGAGCATCACCAAAAGGCTATTGATGAGCAAGCCCCAAAAGCCTGTGCTCATTGCCGTTTGTGCTTTTTCTGTATCACCAGCTCCTAAGCCTTGGCTTACTAAGGTCTGGCAACCTATACTCACAATCATCGCAACTACCATTACAAAACTGAAAAGTGGCGTGATGATATTCACCCCACCCAAGGCTTTTTCACTTACGTAATTGCCTACCACATAACCATCAACCAAGTTCTGTAAGCCAAAGAAACACATGGTAATGATACTTGGTAGGGCATATTTCAAAAACACTGTAGCAATAGGAGCTTTTTCTAAAAGTTCACGTCTGTTCATCTATTATTATCTTCTTTTCTCATGACAAAGATAAGGATAATTGATGGATTTTCCTTAACTTTGTACCTATGAAGAAAATATACACCATAGGGCACTCCACTCATACCTTGGAGGAATTCATAAAGATGTTGCAATCCTTTGAGATACAGCACTTAGTAGATGTCAGGGGACTACCTGGTTCTAACAAATATCCACAATTCAACAAAGAGAATTTAGAGGTTGCCCTACCTGAAGTTGGCATCGCTTATACCCATCTTCTCTTATTAGGAGGCAGGCGTAAGGTACATAAGGACTCCAAGAATACGCGTTGGCATAATGAATCTTTCCGTGCTTATGCCGATTATATGGAGACTGATGATTTTGAAAAAGGCATAGCCCAGCTCATCGCTATTGCAGAGAAAGAAACCGCCGCTTATATGTGTGCTGAGGCGCTCTGGTGGCGTTGTCATAGATCCATGATCTCGGATTATCTAAAAGCCAAAGGTTGGGAAGTAGAGCATATCATGGCTATAGACAAGGAAGAACCCCACAGCTACACCGCCCCTGCCCGTATTATAGGTGATAAAGTAGTGTATTATGATGAAGGAACACTTTTAGATCTCTAATAATTGATTTACCCCCAACCAATCATCCTCTTCATAGTCATGTAGTATCTCGCACCATGAGGGTCTGTCTTTAGGTGATGATAGTCTGTAAGTTCATAAGTAATTGTTCTTTTTTGTGGCAAAGATAAGGATATTTGATGGATTTTCCTTATCTTTGTTCTCTTAAAACTTCCTCTCTTATGACAAAGAACAAGAAGATAAATGTATGCATTTTTATTCTCGTTGCCCTCAGTTGTGGCTGGGTAGGCGTATGGGTAGATTCCCTTACGGGAGAAACAGCAGGCGATTTTAGCAATACCAGCAATGGCACTAAAGGAATGGGTATTTTTATAGCTGCTCCAGTATTGACTTGGCTCGTGTTGCGCACCTTTATGGGTGATGGTTGGCGCGACGCAGGACTGCGCCCATTTATCAATAGAAACCTGCGGTGGTACGGGGTGGCTACGCTTATTTATCCTATAGTGATTGTCCTTACCCTGCTTATTGGAGAACTTTTGGGGTGGCTGAAAGTGCAAATCCATTGGACAAACTACTTTGCGGGTTTTGGTATTTTTGTATTAGCGGAATTTGTAAAAAATTTCTTTGAAGAATCGTCATGGCGTGGGTATCTCACAGCTCGTTTGCTCAGTTTGAAACTGAAAGATATATGGCTCTACCTCATTGTGGGGGTAGTGTGGTGTTCATGGCATTGGCCTTACTTTTTTTACTTCATAAAACCCGAACGCCTATTTGCTTTATTTCCTTATGACAAAGTAACTTTTTGCGTGTTGGCATTAATGAGCTGCACCTTATTGACAGTAATATATACCGAGATTTTCCGCCTTACGGGCTCTATCTGGCCTGGGGTGTGGATGCACGCTATTGAGGATACTACCACCTACAGCTTGATGTACAACAAGCATATTTTTATTGAAACGGGTAAAGATATACTCATTTCTCCCGTTTCAGGAATTATTCCTTGTTTATTGTATCTTGGTGTTGGTTTATCGTTACGCAAAATCAGGATTGCCAAAGAGAAACAGCAGAAATAAAACTCTCTATTGGGTACTTATATACTATGCAGGGATTATTATTGCCTATCGTGCTACAACTGCCTGTGTGGCTCGCAATTTGCTAATTTAACGTCAACTCGATGTATGCAACAACATTCATTGTGTGCAATTATCTTTCTGTTACTATTCCGTGAAAATCCCTCAGCTTTAGCTGAGCAATTCGTGTAATCTGTGTGTAGTCTGCGAGCTAGCATAGCAAAGTATGTGTCTAAAGATAGCTTGCCCTCTAATAGAAAGCTCCTAAGAAGAAACTAATATTACCCGTAGCCAAGCCAAATCCAGCTGTACAAAGCGGTAGCAATTGCCCCCTGGGATAGGGTTCCCTCAAATGGTAAAGGATCTCCTACCAGCCCACCCACAAAGGCAATAAGCACATCGAAATGACATGCAAAGTGCGCGCCAAAGGCTCTGATTGTACATCTTTAAACGGACGACATAAAAGTAGATAAACGATACTATCAGATGCACTACTGTAGCGATGAGCAAACTCTTACCTGTTTTCTTCAACAAGTCGAAATCATAAGTAGCCAATGCAAATCCTGCCCCTACGATAGATCCCATCAAGGGTGAAATAAGCATCGCCCCAATGATAACAGCAGTAGAATTGATATTCAGCCCAAAGGACTCCAAGAATACGCGTTGGCATAATGAATCTTTCCGTGCTTATGCCGATTATATGGAGACTGATGATTTTGAAAAAGGCATAGCCCAACTCATCGCTATTGCAGAGAAAGAAAACACTGCTTATATGTGTGCCGAAGCACTCTGGTTTCGTTGTCATAGATCCATGATCTCGGATTATCTAAAAGCCAAAGGTTGGGAAGTAGAGCATATCATGGCAATAGACAAGGAAGAACCCCACAGCTACACCGCCCCTGCTCGTATTATAGGTGATAAAGTAGTGTATTATGATGAAGAAGTCATCTGATTAACAGTCAGAGGTTCAAAAGTAGGCAATAGGGGACTTTCATGAAATTTCAAGATAGATTTGTAAGTCTCTTTGCAAGTAAGGCGAGTGATAAACTCCCGAAAATGATAACCAACAAAATATATCCCCACAGGAAAATGTACAAGATAGATCGGATATTCCCCCGCTTTAGGGTATCTAACATCCCAAAAGACAACTTCCCCATTTTCGCTAAACATAAAAGGCTCCGCATTCATAAGTAACTCTAAGTTCTCTTTCTTTTTAAGCATGGACAACGGCACATGTATATATTGCTGGAAAACTTCCTTCCAATAGATATTTCGCCTTTCCAAGCTATCGCAATAATTATTGTCCTTGCCCATCGGAATATAAGTCAAGAAAAGCCCTAAAAGACGACCAAAACCCAATTCTTGAACAAATTCAAGATAGGAGGTCGGCAATGCCCAGTTGTGACTGATACAAGTAATATCTTCTTCAGCAAGACAGTAAGAATCTCCTTTTATGGTTAAAAGTTCTTGATACATATATTTCTAGATTTTCTTCAACTCGCCATTAACAACTAATTGGCAAACCTCCCCGTCAAACACCGCATAACTATAGTAGTGTATCCAGTCGCCTGTATTGATATAAGTAGCTCCTCCACCGAGGTCTATGGTCATAGGCAGGTGACGATGACCAAAAAGAAAGTAGTCATAATGTTGCCCCTCCAATTTGCGTCGGCAGTACTGCACCAACCATTCCTTGTCTTCCCCCAAGAAATGTACATCTTCCGCCCCAGAAATGAGCTTGTTCTTCACCGAAAGGTATTGCGCCAAGCGTACCCCAATATCAGGGTGTAGCCAACGGAAAAGCCACTTACAGAAAGGGTTGGTAAAGACCTTCTTCATACGCTTATATCCCTTATCCCCTGGCCCTAAACCATCTCCGTGACCTATAAAAAAGCGTTTGCCCTTGCAAAGAAACACTTGTGGACGATGATAGACGGGAATATCCAATTCCTGCTCGAAGTAATCCCCCATCCACAAGTCATGG
Source organism: Capnocytophaga sp. CM59 (assembly GCF_000293175.1). NCBI lineage: Bacteria > Pseudomonadati > Bacteroidota > Flavobacteriia > Flavobacteriales > Flavobacteriaceae > Capnocytophaga > Capnocytophaga sp. CM59. Next base: position 24,095 of record NZ_ALNN01000003.1, on the reverse strand, counting down.
TTGCCCACAAAAAAGAAGATAGGCAGGCCACTGTCACGCAGCTCGGCCAACTTGCCCAATACACGTACAAAACCACGAGGTACGACCGTTTTGTACTCAAACCAGAAGTCAAAAAGATCACCCAAGAGAAAGAGCGCTCCCGCATCGGCCTTGATCGTATCCAGCCAATGCACAAAGCGCGCCTCACGCTCCCGACTTTCCTTATAAGTCGGTGCCCCTAAGTGATTATCTGAAGCAAAATATAGCTTCTTTCCTTTCTCTAATATTATTTCTTTCATCTTTCACTTTTCACTCTTCACTTTTCACTCCTTTGGAGCTGACCGAGAGCACAATCCCCAGCGCTATACAAGTCATCCAGATAGAGGTACCCCCTGTGGTGAAGAACGGCAGGTTCTGTCCTGTTACAGGCAGTAGCCCCACAGAAACCCCCATATTGATAAATCCTTGAAAGACAATCGGTATACCTACACCCAGCACTAAGAGCTTCCCAAAAATAGAGGTTGCCTTCAGCGAGATGACCACAAAGCGTACCAGCATGATGATAAAGAGCAGAATCAGACTGACCCCACCCCATAGGCCATATTCCTCCACTACTATGGCAAAAATAAAGTCCGACGAACCCTGTGGAAGTAGGTTCTTCATCACACTCTTACCTGCTCCTTTGCCCCAAAAACCTCCCGAAACTATGGCCATTTTCGCCCGCTCCGATTGGTAGTTCTCTTCCTTATCTTTGCTAAAGAAGGTCTCTATACGGCTTTTCCATGTATCGGCACGGTGCGGAAAGGCATCGGGGAAAGCTTTGATAAAAAGAAAGAAAAGACCTACTAACAGAATGGTGAAGAAAAAGCTCAATAGGATATGCCTGATAGGGTAACGCCCTATGAATAGCAGCATAAGCACCATAGTGTACATAATAGCCCCTGTGGAGAAGTTCGGCAGCGTTACCAGTCCCACCGTAATCCCTACAGGAATCCATAAAGGGAGTATGCTATCAACAAAACTCACCTTCTGACCATATATTTCGGCCAAGTAGGAGGCTACATACATCAGCAAGATAATCATGGCAAAAGCCGATGGCTGGAAAGAAATCACCCCAAAAAGGTATATCCAGCGGCTCGCATTGGCTCCTTCTATGGTACTTCCTTTGAGCAAGGCAAAAAATAGCAGTACCCATGCTACCAAAAGCCCTAACCGCGCCAAAGGTCTGAAATAACGATACGGGAAAATATGTATCAGGTAGATAATCAGCACCCCTACCGACATCAGTACCAAATGACGTAGCAAGTAACCCCATGTGCTTATCCCTGTTCGCTCTAAATACACTAAGTTACTACTTGAACTATATACAGGCAAAAAGGAGAGCAAGGCAAAGAATAGTATCACACCCCAAAGGGAAATGTCCCCCTTGAGATACTGCCTAAATCGTTCCATAACTACCTCGTTTAGAGCATATTTACATAATGCTTGAACTGATTACCTCTGTCTTCATAGCTCTGGAAAAGGTCAAAGCTCGCACAGGCAGGTGAGAGCAATACGGTGTCTCCCTCTTGTGCCAAACCGCGCCCTACTTGTACGGCGTCTTCCATGGAGTGGGTCTCTATGATAGTAGGTATGATGCTTTGGAATGTTTGTATAATTTTTTGATTGTCAAGCCCTAAGCATACTATAGCCTTTACTTTCTTACTTACATAAGGAATCAGTGGGTTGTAGTCATTCCCCTTGTCCTGTCCCCCTACAATCCACACGAGGTTATCCTCCATGGAGTCCAAAGCGTAATATACAGAGTTCACATTGGTCGCCTTAGAGTCATTGATATACTTCACGCCTTCTACCTCGCGAACAAACTCCAAACGATGGGGTACTCCTTGGAAAGTCATCAAGCTGTTGCGGATACTCTCGTTGCGAATATTAAGCATTTTGGCAACCATAGTGGCGCCCATAGCGTTCTTTAGGTTATGCTTACCTTTGATTGTCAAATCTTTTGTGGACATTTCTAATAGGTTTTGGTTAAAGTTTATATGTATATTTTTTTCATCAAGGCAATAAGCCCCTTGTGTATTTGCTTTTTCTAAAGAGAAAGGCAACAATTGTGCTTTTATATCCCTTCTCTTGGCTAACTCTTCCTGCAACACTGGATCATCTGCATCATAGATAAGATAGTCATTGGCTTCTTGGTAGGCTGTGATACGAAATTTCGCATCTATATAGTTCTGAAATTCATAGTTATACCTATCCAAGTGGTCAGGAGTGATGTTCAGCAACAAGGCTATGTGTGGGCGGAAAGAGGTGATGTCGTCTAACTGAAAGCTACTGATTTCCAGCACATAATATTCCTTTGGCTCCTTGGCAACCATATAAGCAAAACTGTTGCCTATATTTCCCCCTACTCCTACCGAAAGGCCTGCCTGCTCCAGAAGGTGATAAATCAAGCTCGTGGTAGTGGTCTTGCCATTGCTGCCCGTAATAGCGATAATTTTTGCATTGGTATAGCGTGAGGCAAACTCTATCTCTGAGATAATCTCTATCCCCTTTGCCTTCGCCTGCTGGATAATGGGTACCTTGTGGGGTATACCAGGGCTTTTGATAATACAGTCGGCCGAGAGAATCTCGCTTTCTGTATGTTGGCCTTCTTCCCAGCGTATTCCCGCTGCGGTAAGTTCTTTTTTGTAACTGTCTTTCAGAGGCGCCTTATCGGAGAGAAATACCTCCCAGCCTTTTTGTTGTCCGAGAATCGCGGCACCTGTACCGCTCTCCCCTCCTCCTAATATGACTAATTTCATCTCTTATTAGTTTTGAGTTTTTAATTTTGAGTTCTAAGGGTTATAGATTTATAGAAGTCCTGCCTAACAACTAACCACTAATCATCATTATAATGCCATAAGCAGATAACAATTCTACACGCTTCTCCTCCAAAACATATAGTTCTTTTCCCATGAAGAATTACAAATATTTTGCTTCAAATTCCTTCGCTGTTATTGGCTTCCCTTTCTGCTTACTGGCTTTATCTATCTTATCAAAAAAAGCCTCTTGTGTCATCTCTGTATCATCTTTTTTTGATTTTATAATAATTTTCTTTGCTTTCATTCTTTTGAATAAAGCTTCAAAAATTGGAATATCTGACACCTGTATTTCCGCACTAATAACTGCTGTTGCATTCATCTCTATAAGTTTTGAGTTTTGAATTTTAAGTTTTGAGTTCTAAGGGTTATAGATTTATAGAAGTCTTGCCTAACAACTAACCACTAACAACTAACCACTATCTTATCTTCAGCGTGATAAACGACACTAACGCCAAAATAATCCCTACAATCAAGAACCGCATCACAATCTTGCTCTCATGGTAGCCCTTTTTCTGATAGTGATGGTGCAGGGGCGACATAAGCAATATCCTACGTCCTTCTCCATATTTCTTCTTCGTATATTTAAAATACCCTACTTGCAGGATTACCGATAGGTTTTCTATCAAAAACACCCCACAGAGCACTGGTATAAGCAATTCCTTTCTAACCATAATAGCCAATACCGCTATGATTCCTCCTATGGTAAGGCTACCTGTATCCCCCATAAAGACCTGTGCTGGATAGGTATTATACCAGAGAAAACCGATGAGCGCTCCTACCAAGGCGGCAATAAATATAGTTACCTCTCCTACATGAGGTATGTACATGATATTCAAGTATTCCGAAAAGATAGTATTCCCTGAAATCCACGCAAATATCCCCAAAGTAAAGACGATGATTGCCGAGGTTCCCGCCGCCAGCCCATCTATTCCATCGGTGAGGTTAGCCCCATTGGATACCGCTGTGATGATAAAGGTAACTATCGGAATAAAAATAAGCCATACCCAGTGCTTGTAATCCTTTCCTACCCACTTAATCAGGGAGGCATAGTCAAATTCGTTATTCTTCATAAAAGGAATCGTCGTCTTGGTTGATTTCACCTCGGCCATTTCCGAAAGTGCTCGTCTTTGCTCTACACGAACCTGCCGAGAGGCTTGGGCATTCTCATTTTTTACGGTAACCTCAGGGTGAAAATATAGGGTAGCCCCCACTATGATCCCTAAGGACAACTGCCCCATGACCTTAAATCGCCCCTTTAGTCCGTCCTTGTTCTTCCTAAAAACCTTGATATAATCATCTATAAAACCGATAAGTCCCATCCATATGGTAGTAACCAGTAGCAAGATGATGTATATATTGTCCAGTTTAGTCAAAAGAACAGCAGGCACCAGCAAGGCCAAGATTATGATAATCCCACCCATAGTAGGAGTCCCTGCCTTTTCCTTCTGCCCTGCTAGTCCCAAATCCCGAACCGACTCTCCTACTTGTCGCCTATAGAGCATATTGATAATACGTTTCCCTGTAATGGTTGCAATCAGCAGCGAGAGGATCGCTGCCACTCCCGCTCTAAAGGATATATACTGAAACATCCCCGCTCCAGGCACATTATAAGCCCTATGTAAGTAATCAAATAAATAGTATAACACAATAGCTAATTGTTAATTGTCAATGGTCAATGGTTAATGATTTTTTCATTTCGCTGGCGAGAGCTTGTAGCTCGTACCTATTATCAGTAGAGCTTGTAGCTCCTTTCGCTGGCGCGAGCTTGTAGCTCGTGCCTAATATCTGTAGAGCTTGTAGCTCCTTTCGCTGGCGCGAGCTTGCAGCTCGTGCCTAATATCTGTAGAGCTTGTAGCTCTCATTAATTTATATCTATTTCTAAAACAGCACTCATATCATCACAATAGTTCTTAGCACTACTATATTTCCATTCCCATGCATTTTCTACAAAACCACTTTTTACAGGATTTTGATGTATATAGTTTAGTTTCTCCTCAAATACTGACAAAGACCATATTTCTATAGGATGATTATCTTGTTGCCAAAATTGATAATCTTTTACATTTGACCTTTTTGCAGCTGCCCTTCTAAACATCCACAACAACCATTCTTTCCTACTCTCTTGAGGGTTTTCCTCTATTAATCTCACTATTTTCTTAGAGGTAAAAGTCTTAAAATCACGAATAATATCTGACGGATTATTATTCTTTGCTCTAAAAATCAAATGAATATGACTAGGCATTATACAATAGCCATATATTTCCATCTCTTTATTCTTCCTACAATAATCTAAAGAACTTATTATTTCATTAAGATATAACTCTCTAGTAAAAACATCTATCCAATTTATAACTGAAAAGCTAATAAAATAAGCCCCTCGTTCAGTATAAAATTTATATTTTCTACTCATTGTAGTTTTTCTGTTGCTTTCCAATTATCCTAACTAATGGTAAGAGCTAAAAGCTCTCCTAATTATAGGCACGAGCTGCAAGCTCGCGCCAGCAGACGGAAACTTAAATCATTAATCATTGCTGGCTTTGATCATTAATCATTAATGGCATTAATCATCTCTTCTAGGTCATCGAAATGGCTCTTCACTCCCTTTACTTCCTGATAGGTTTCATGGCCTTTGCCTGCCAAAAGAATAATATCGCCTGCTTTGGCTAAGTGGCACGCTACCCTGATGGCTTGTCGGCGGTCGGTAACGGTCATATACTTGCTTTGGTTAGCGGCCTTGATCCCCGCTTCCATATCTCGGAGGATTGCTTCGGGGTCTTCATCACGAGGGTTGTCGGAGGTCAGCACTACCTTGTCGCTCAGCATAGTGGCTATATGTGCCATTATAGGGCGCTTGCCCTTGTCTCGGTTACCTCCACAGCCTACAACGGTAATGAGCTGTTGGTTCCCCTGCTTGATACTGCGAATCGTTTCCAATACATTTTCCAAAGCATCGGGGGTGTGGGCATAATCCACGATAAGGGTACGCTTGTCAGGCGCTACAAAGTACTGGAACCGCCCCGCTACAGCTGTGAGCTTGCTTAGGGCAAGTAGTACCCTATCGGAATCCTCACCCAAGCATATCGCTGTGGCATAGATAGCCAAGAGGTTATACGCATTGAACCTACCTATGAGTGATACCCATACTTCTTTGTCACTGATACGCAGCAGCATACCAGAGAAAGTATTCTCAAGAACAGTAGCCCTGAAATCAGCCATTGTCTTTAGCGAATAGCTATAGGTACGTGCCGAGGTGTTCTGCAACATATAGCTGCCGTTTTTGTCGTCTATATTGGTCAGTGCAAAAGAGGTTTTGCTTAAGCTGTCAAAGAACTTTTTCTTGGTATCGCGATAGTCGGCCAGTGTCTTATGAAAATCCAAATGGTCTTGGGTAAGGTTGGTAAAGATTCCTCCTGCAAAGTGCAGCCCTTCTATCCTATGCATGGCCACTCCATGCGAACTCACTTCCATAAAGCAGTGAGTTACCCCCTCCATTACCATTCGCTGGATCAACTCGTTAAGGGTAAGCACATCGGGGGTAGTATTTTGTGTTTCTATACGCTGCCCGTTAATATAATTGGCTATGGTTGAGACAAGCCCTACCTTATAACCCAAATTTGCAAAGAGCTGATACAGAAGGGTTGCTATCGTTGTCTTTCCATTGGTACCTGTAACACCTACCAATCGGAGCTTCTGCGAAGGTCGTCCATAGTAATTGGCTGCTATCTGCCCCATGGCTATAGTAGTATCGGCTACTTGCACAAAGGTTACCCCCTCAGGACAAGTTTCAGGAAGCTTTTCACAAACAATAACGCTCGCTTTTTCTCTTATTACTTGTTCTATAAAAGAATGTCCATCTATTTTTGCTCCTTTTACAGCAAAAAATAGCGTATTTTCAATAATTTTTCGTGAGTCCTGAGTGATATGTGCAACTTCTACCTGCTCATCTCCTATGGTCTGTATCGTTTTTACGCCTTTTAATAGCTCTTTTAGTTTCATGGTCTAATTAAAATCCAATTTTATAGTCTTTCTACCTCCTATATACTCACCACCTGCTATGGATTGTGCTGATACTTTGGCTGCACTACCGGTTACTTTCACCGTAAGTCCTAAATTTTCCATAATAGCAATAGCATCCATAGCATCCATACCTATTACATTGGGTACGATGGTTTTGTATTTGTTCATAATCTCATCATATCGTCCATAGTCTTTATTTACCTCTGCTGTTGAGGCCTCTATATCTTCTATTGTGTCTATTAGCAGAGAGTTGGTATAGATCTTCTGAGCTATACTCTTAAATACAGGCCCTGACACATCGGCTCCATAGTACCCTATCTTCTTATCAGGGTTGTGTATTACCACTATACAAGAGTACTTAGGGTTATCTGCTGGAAAAAAGCCTGCAAAGGAGGAGATATACCCCAGCTTAGACTTATCCTTATAATCTTTTTGGGCAGTACCTGTCTTCCCTGCCATAGAGAAATGGGGCGAATAGAGGCTTTTCCCTGTCCCATATTTTACCGTATTCTCCAACACCTTTTTTACCTTAGTGGCGGTCTCTTGGGAACATACAGTACTATTGAGTATCTCAAGGTCAAATTTCTGTATGGACTTGTTCCACTGCTTCACCTCTCGTATCATACGAGGCTTGAGCATCACTCCATTATTAGCTATGGCGTTGTAAAAGGTCAATACCTGCAAAGGGGTCATCTCCAAGCCATAACCAAAGGCCATCCACTCAAGAGCTATCCCACTCCATCCGCGTTGGTTAGGCTGGGGTACAAAAGGCTCTCCTTCTCCCGAAATAGCCATACCCAACTTGCGGTTCAGGTGCATCTTGTTGATTTTATCTACAAATTTCTTGGGATTCTTCCCAAAAAGATCGTGTATCGCTTGTACTATGCCCGTATTAGATGAGACTTGCATCGCCTTTGATAGGCTGATTTTCCCATAACCCTTATGGTTGGAATCCCAGACCTGTCGCCCATAGAAGGATATCATCCCTTTTTTGGTATCTACCATATAGGTAGTGTCTACCTTAGCCTCTTCTAGTGCTACCACCAGCGATACGGTCTTAAATACCGACCCCGGCTCATAGGTCTCTCCCAAGGCATAGTTAAACCGCTCTGCATAGGTACCGTCTTTGGTACGTCCAAGGTTGGAAATGGCCTTTATCTCACCTGTAGCTACCTCCATGACCACCGCACAACCATGGTCAGCCTGATAGGTCTCTAACTGCTTGAGTAGTGCATGGTGGGCTATATCTTGTATATTGATATTAATGGTGGAGACTACATCATAGCCATCCTTAGGGTCTATCTCATTGCTATCTTCTATAGGTTTCCATTGTCCCTGGGCTATCTTTTGCTTAAGATGTCGTCCTTCCACTCCTGAGAGGTATTTGCTAAAGGCTCCTTCCAACCCTACTTTGAACACATTTCCTTGCCCATCGGTACGCTCATACCCTACAATACGATGTGCTATGGCTCCTAGTGGGTATTCTCTAGAACTCTTGCCTTCCACTACGATACCTCCTTTGTAGGATCCTAGGGAAAAAAGAGGAAACTTGCGAATACGCGCACATTCATCATACCCTATTCCCTTAGCTATCAAAAAGTATTTGTTCTTACGCTTGCGGGCATTGGTTAGTGCTTCTTTATAGTGAGCCGCCGGACGACCAAAGAACTTACTCAATGAATCACACAAGGCAGGCAGATTTGCATTAAAGTTCTTCTGTGATGGGGTCTGTGTATCAAAGTGTATATCATAACGTGTGATTGAGGTGGCCAAAAGACTCCCATCATCGGAATACAAGTTTCCTCGATTAGGCTCAATCACAAACTCCTTAATCGTATTCTGTTCAATCAGCTCCTGGTACTTCTCCCCATTGAAATACAGATTGATAAGTTTGTAAGAAATCGCTAAGGCAAAGACAAACAAACCTATCGCCACCAGTATGGTGCGTAGGTTGACAATTCTATCTTTGGGCATTTCTTTACTCATCTTTGACTATTACCTTTATTTTGTTAGGCGGGGTGGGTGATTGCTTCAGGCCTGTATCCTTCAGTCCCCCTAGGATGGAGGACTCTAGTTTGACCTGTTGCAAGCGCGAACGCACATCTACAAACTCGCTGCGTAACTCCTTCACCTCTGTTTCCAATTTCGCTATAGTGTATATCTTTTGGTCTATCAAGTGTCCACTGTAGATCATGATGATTCCTAACAATAGCACCAACAGTATCGTTATCCAATTCCTCAGCGAATCCTTCCCTACGAGAAACTCCGCTTTGAATACTTTTACAAATCTCTCCTTTAATCTCTTCATGACACACTATTTGTTCACTTTTCACTTTTCATTTTTCACTCTTCACTCTCACTCCTCCGCTCTGCTACTCTCAGTACTGCACTACGCGCCCTGTTATTCTGAGCTATCTCCTCTTGGGTTGCCACGATGGCCTTGCCTACTTTCTGAAAAGGGGTCAGCAGGTTCCCATAGAAATCCTTCTGTGGCTCCCCTGAAAACTGCCCATCTCGTATAAAACGCTTTACCAACCTATCCTCAAGCGAATGATAGCTAATCAGGGCAATACGCCCCCCTGGCCTTACTATCTCTGGCAATTGCAAAAGCAGTTCCTCCAGTGCGACCAGCTCACCATTGACTTCTATGCGTATAGCTTGGTAGAGTTGGGCTAAGACCTTATTTTCCTTGCCTTTAGGCAAAAAGCGCTGTACCACTTGCTTAAGCTCCCCCGTAGTGGCTATAGGCTTTGTGCTGCGCTGTTGCACGATGGTGCGGGCTATCTGTCGGCTTTGGGAAAGTTCTCCATAACGAAAAAAAAGTGTACTAAGGGCTTCTTCTTCATAGGTATTCACTACCTCATAGGCCGAAAGCGGTGCCTCTGGGTTCATTCTCATATCCAAAGCGCCCTCAAGCCGAGTGGAGAACCCACGCTCGGCAGTGTCAAACTGGTAGGAGGATACCCCAAAATCGGCCAAGACACCATCTACTTGCTTTACCCCATAGAAACGCAAGAAGCGTTTTATATGCCTGAAATTCTGTGGGATAAGGGTAAACCGCTCATCATCTATGGCGTTCTGTTGCGCCTGAGGGTCTTGGTCAAAAGCCAACAAACGGCCTCGACTGCCTAGTGCTGCCAATATCGCCCGCGAGTGCCCCCCCCCTCCGAAGGTCGTATCCACATACGTCCCGGAGGGGTTTATTGCCAACCCTTCCAAACTCTCCTTGAGCAAGACGGGTACATGATAACTATACTCCATCATTGCCCATTATTTTTTCGGTTAGCTGCATAAAGGCTTCTTCATCTATGCTATTATTCTGTGCTTCAAAGAGTTCTCTATCCCATATCTCTATAAAATTGATCAGGGGCACCAGCACCACTTCCTTGTCTATCTGGGCATACTCCACCAAGGACTTTGGAATAAGAAATCGTGCTGCCGCATCTACCTCCACTTCCTTAACCCCTGCGGTAAATTTTCGCAAATAGTCCAAATGTTGCTTGGAAAAAAGGTTCAATTTCGCACGCATTTTCTCCATAATCTCCTGCCATTCCCCCTGCGGATAGAGCTCTATACAGCGGTTGAAGACCGAAGGCTTGAGTACAAAACCGTTCTGTAACTCTTTGTCCAGCACGACTTTAAGCCCCGAAGGAACTGTAATTCGCCCCTTGGAGTCCGCCTTGCATTCGTATGTTACAGAAGAATGTATCATCACCTTTGATTATTCGGGCCAAAGATACAAACTTTTTCCCACTTTCTCCCACTTTCTCCCACTTTTTTATTAACAGACATCCAAGGGGAATCGTCAGTAGGGTGTAGTCAGTCAACCATGACACGCGGGCATAAGACACCCTTATCCGCTGGTGTATATCGATACATTACAGAGTATCGAAACTTGAACCTCCCAACTATAAAAAAAGATACGACCCTTTTCGGATCGTATCTTTGTTATTTATGAGAGTATCTCCTCAATGGGTCGCTGTTTTGAACTCCTAAAATAATGAATTTCTATTGTGTCATTATCACTTTTCGAGAAATAGATAATGAACTTCCCTTTTAAAATAGACCTTGTATACAAATCTAATTTCTGAATATATCTCCCTATATAAAAAGGATTGCTTGATATATCTTTCAATAATTTCTCAACTTCAGAAATTATTTTCTCAGAATAGGAAGAAGAACCATTTTTCTCAGCCCAATACATGGCAATTTCTGTCAAACTTTCTTCAGCTTCAGTAGTCCAAATTATTTCCACTTTTCTGCTAGTTTTTCTCGTATTCTTTTAAATACATCTTCACTTTTAGAAGTCATACCCATCTTAGCTTGCTCTTTTGAAATAGCTATCCTTCTCAAATCTTCCTCTGTAAGGTCATCCTCTTCATAAAGTTCAACTATATCTATCATATAATTGTATTCCTCTTCAGGAATTAACCTAAATGTATTCCCTTCAATATCTGTTAGAACTCTTGGTTCTTGTAATACCATGGTACTCATAATTCAAATATTTTTGCAAAGGTAATAATTATTTGTTTGACCACTGTCTTCTGTCTACTGACAACTGCCCTCTGACTTCTGACAACTGACTAATAAAACTTCGCTCTATAGTCTTTGATCTTAGCAGTACTTTCTAAGGCTGAGAAAAGATCCTGAGAAGCTCGGTTCAGCTTCTGTGCGCGTAGGCTATTGGCATAAGCAGAATAGCTGTTGATAGCTGGAGCGATGGTCTTTTGAGTTACCTCTATCACATATACGCCATTGTTTCCTGCTATAGGTTTGCTCAGTTTATTCTCTGGCAAGACAAAGGCTACACCCACTACATTGGGCTCACTGCCTTGTCCTGAGAGGTTAGGGTTGCTCTGCATAAGCCCTTCACCTACTTGTATATTGTTAGGCTGGCCTGTCGCCTGAGCGATTTGTTCAAGCGAAGAGCCTTTCATCTTCTCAGAGATTTGTTTTACTTTCTTCTCTTTGATAAGGATAGGTTCTACAATGGCTCTCACATCGGCTGCCTTGGCTAGACCTTCGTCTATTTTCTTGGTGAGTTGCACTACTACATAGCCGTCTTTTAGGTCAAAACGACGTACATCACCTACTTTAGTATCATCTTCAAAAGCCCATTTTACTATTGGGCGATTGTTACCCAAGCCTGGGATATCCTCCGCAAGTACTTCTAAGTTATTGGCTGGCAATACGCTATAACCTTCCTTAGCAGCAATAGCAGCAAAATCCTTAGGATTCTTTAGCACCGCTTCGTTGAAGGCTGTAATCTTAGTATATACTTCATTGTTGGTAGCCGCTGAAGGTTCTATATTGCGTACAATAGTGGCCAACTGTACCCCTTCTTTCTGGTCAGTAACCTTTACAACATGGAAACCAAAGTTCGTTTCCACAAGACCTACATCCCCTACTTTAGCCTTAAACACATAGTCATTGAAGGCTGGTACCATAGTCCCTGGGGTAAAGAAGTTCAAATCACCTCCATTAGGCGCATTAGACTTATCATCGGAATTAGCCTGTGCCAAAGCGGCAAAATCACTACCTGCTTTCACTTGAGCTAAGATTTCTTCTGCTTTTGCTTTAGCTTCTTCCTTGCTGCGAGTAACTGTATTATCTGATACAGAACCTTTGTAAGCTATAAGGATATGGCTGGCTCTCACCTCTGCATTAGGTTTCTTGGAGAGCATACGGCTGTATTTGTAAGCCTCTCCGTCCTTATAAGGTCCATAGAGCTCCCCTACTTGTAGGTTGTAAAGTGCATCGGCATATTCCGCTGGAAGTCTGTCGCGATTTACATAGAGACTATCAAAAGGCACATCAGAGTTTTCATTTACAAAATCAGGCACTTCACTCTTTGGCAAAGCAGCAAAACCTGGAAGGGTATCATTGGACTGGGTAGTGGCATTATACACTACCTTAGGCTCATTAAGGGCTTTAAGAGATGTCTCTATGGCTTGAATATCTGCCTGAGAAGCTACATTGGAAGCTAAAACAAACTGTAGGTTTCGCATTTGTTTTTGCTCAAATTGCTTTTTATGGCTCTTGATATAGTCCTCTATCTCACTATCTGATACCTTTACAAGGCTATCAGAAATAGAGCTATAAGGTACCGTAACATATTTTATATTTACTTGGTCGGACTGCTTGTGGTATTCTCTTTCTCCGTCCTTGAAGGTAACGCCTAAGCCTGCGCGGATAAGACCTAAATACACCTCACGCTTAGCGTTGTCTATATAAGATTTTTCTTCCTGTTGCCATTGCTTGTACACAGTAGGATTCATGGTCTTAAGCTCGGAGATGAATTGGGCAAACTTAGCCTCAGAGAAGTTCCCTTTATCATCCTGAAACTGAGGGTTTTGTCCATAGTCAGGTATTCTGGCTATCATACTCACAATTTGGTCTTTCCCTACACTAATGCCCAGTTTCTCAAACTGTTGGTCTATGATACGGCTCTGTACCGCTTGTTGCCACAAGGCATTCACGATATATCCTTGGCCTATACTACCGCCCATATTGCGCATAGTATTTTCCACCTGGGTAGAGAAATCCACATAGGAGATATCATCACCATTTACACTCCCAATGACCAACTGACTTGGGGTAGTGTTACGACTAAATATGCCTGAGATAACAAAGGCAAAAAGCGCTAATCCGATCACAAGGATTAGGAACACTGTTCTTTTTCTGATTTTTTCTAAAACAGCCATTTTATAGTTTTTAGTTTTTAGTAGTTAGTGATTAGTGGCAAGTATTCTCCTTTCACTAGTCACTTTTCACTATTTTGGGGTGCGAAATTACAACTTTTTTACCAATTTTAAAAATTTTATACTTCTTATTTATCCACATCTACACAACAAAATGATTATCAACTACTTATAATTAGTCACTCGTCATTTGTCATTCACAAAGATTCTCACCGTAATCACTTTATTATCCGCCACTTCCTCCACCAAGAAACGATAATTCTCTATGCTGACCTCTTCGTACTTACAAGGAATAGCCTCATGGATGGCCACCACTAGTCCCCCTAAGGTCTCATAGTTTTCACTCTCTGGAAGTGAGAGCCTATATTTTTCATTGATATAATCCACCTCCAAGCGTGCGGAAAAGACATATTCTTTGTCTGAAATCTGCAATTCCTTCTTGAAATTCTGGTCATGCTCGTCTTCTATCTCTCCAAAAAGCTCCTCTACGATGTCTTCCAAGGTGATAAGTCCCGAAGTACCCCCATATTCGTCAAAGACAATGGCCATACTCTGGTGCTTCTTGGTGAGCGTATCCAAGAGTTTGGAGATGTAAATGGTCTCTGGCACAAAGGTGATAGGTCGGAGAAACTCTCGTATGGTCTTTGGACTCTTGAAGAGGTCAAAGGCATGTACATAGCCTATGATCTCGTCTATATTTTCCTGATAGACAAGCACTTTTGAGTAGTTGGAACTAACAAAAAGATCTCGTAGTGCCTCCACTGACTCATCTATATTGATCGCCACTATCTCTGTTCGGGGTCGCATAATCTCCCGCGCTTTTACCTGCGAGAAGCCTAAGGCATTCTGGAAGATCTGTACCTCACTGTCCATCTCCTTGTCTTCGGGCATGTTCTCTATCTGCTCGGAGATATAGCTCTCCAACTCTTCCTTGGAGAAAGTCAATCTAGTCACATCGCCTTGGGTATTGAAGAATACGTGTAGAATATTGTCCGACAGCCAAATAACAAAAGTTGAGACAGGTGAAAAGATCAAATAGAATACATAGGTAATAGGACTAAGCGCTCTAAGGAGTGTATTGGAATAGATCTGAAAAAACACCTTGGGCAGAAACTCCCCTGTGATGACAATCACCAAGGTTGAGATAATCGTCTGCCACAATACATTATGGAAATAAGGAGGCAACTGCGCCACAACCAATTTCCCCATCTCTATCCCATAGATCACCAAGGTGATATTGTTACCCACCAGCATAGTGGCGATAAACTTGGATGGCTTACGAGTGAGTTTCCCCAATATATTGCCAATCACCCCACCTTCCTTCTTCTCTATTTCCAATTGCACCTTGTTCGAGGAGACATACGCAATCTCCATCCCTGAGAAAAACGCAGAGAGCAACAATAGTACGGTTATGAATATCAGTGATGTCAACATTTTTTATTAGGGTTTAGGTAACAGACATTAGTCATTAGTCACTAGTCATTGGTCACTAGTCATTGGTCATTAGTCACTATTCTCTTATGGGTATAATCCCCGTGATTTTATGGGCTTTTAGGTGTGTAAATTGCTTATCAAAATCCATACCGATGCCCTTGGTGATAGTTCCTTGCAGTGAATCCACAAACTCAAATGGACGTTCGGTAAAGACCCAATCAGTGGAGGCCTGCCAGAATAGCTGTGAGGTCTTGAGCTGCTTACCCTCATAAGTGGAAAGTGACACACTATCGCGTAGCTCTACCATCTGGGTTGGCAAGTAATAGATCGCATACTTAGAGCGAATGATATTCTCATGCCCCATGTCGTCATACAACCTCAGTACCATTCCTTCGGGAAACTCCGTATAGGGAAAACGCTGATTGGAAAAATCCTTGTTCAGGCTACTCTCCAGGATCGTCTTGACCTTTGCAGAATCTGTGTACAACAAGCGGAAATTATACGTCTCCCCATTGGGAATCTTATCTTGTTGCAAGTGGTTTTTCTTCGGCTCATCATCACACGAGAAAAACATTGTAAGGACAAAAAGCCCTACAATGTTTCTAACCAATAACAATCTTTTTATACAAGTTCTTATCATTACAATTGGGGTACCTTAACCGATTGGCCTACCCAGCACTTGAAGGTAATGGTCTTTCCTGCCAATCCTGAGTTAAATATATCTGCCCTAGAAGGTGCAAGTGCCTCATAGCGTGCGGCCAACTTGTCCAAACCGCCTTTTCTGGCAGTGGCGGCAGCAAGCCAATATACAGCGCGCTTCTCAAAGGAGGTCGAACCGCACTCATTAGCAGCTCCAGCATAGGCCTGTGCCATGATCTGGTAAGCTGTCGTATTGGATGGATTGTATGAAAGCGCCTTTTGAGCATAACTTACCGCTGTACTACCTGAGTATTTGCTGGCTATTTTTACCAAATACATAGATTTCTTTAGGTTGTCTTTCTCCAAATCTACCGCTTGGTTAAAGTATTTCACCGCCTCTGTGGTATTCTTTTGCTTCTCTTTCATGATTCCTAAGTACAGAGCGGAAGAAGCCGAAGGTGATAGCTGGTAAAGACGTTCTACGAGCTTGGCAAAAAGTGGGTCAGAGGTACAATCCTTATCGGACATCTTAGCAGCTGCCCTGCGAAGCCATTCGGCATTGTCCTTGTTCGCCTCATAGGTCTTTTGATAAAGCGGAATAAGGTTCGCACAATCTGCCAATTGCCCCAAAGCTGCATCCACACTCTCGGTGATATTCTTTAGATTGCCCACACGAGTACGTGCCACCTGTAGTTGTGCCTTTTCCTTATCATCGAGGGTATTAGCCTCTTCCTTAGGCAATAGCTCATTGATACGTACTGAAAGTTTGTCATTCTCATTCTCTATGATTTCCGATACATTGTCATAGATATCAAACACCTCTTGTACTTGCTTCTTCCCTCCCTTGTAAAGATCCAAGGCTGAGGCAAAATACTGATAGATAAGGGTATCATCGTTGAACGCATCTTTATTGAGCTTATAGGTATCATCCAAAAGTGCAAAAAGTTGTTCCTTAGTACCTATATTTTGTTCTACCATAAGGAATGCTTGGCGCATATTCTTATCCGCCTGTGAGAATTTCTGTGGGAAATACTGGAAATACTTGTCATAAAGCTCCTGTAAATCCTTTATATACTTCTGTTTGTCTGTTCCTTTAGCAATCTTATCTCTGAGAATACGTTCTCCATATTGGAAAGTAGACTGATAGAGTTCTGGACAATGATCATACACATACTTCCATGGCTCATAGGCATCATTATAGTTCTTAAGCTTTGCTGCTTCTACGTATACAGAGGCCTTCAGCTGGCACTCTTCTTTTTGCGCAAAAGTACCCAAAGTACCCGCTACAAAAAGTACTGAAAATAGGAATTTCTTTTTCATTTTTTTATTCTAAGGGTTAATTTCTTATTTAGGTATTAGGTGTTAAGGCGTCCGTTTTTCACTCTTCACTTTTCACTCTTCACTTCTTAATGGTATTTCGTCCTTTGGAACCATTTATCATTGAGTGTCAAGGCCACTTTCAGCGTCAAATAATTCTCCTTCAGCACGCTGCCATCTCCTCTCTTACCCCAAGCTGCTCCAATAGTTGCATTAGAGAGCCCTTGCACTGGTAGGCTTACTCCAAAAGTTATGCCAAAATCGTTGATAGGCTTCTCTTTTACAATAATTCCTGTATGCTCATAATACAATCCTGCTCTGTAAGTAACTCGTTTCCAGTATTTTGTGTAAACTGTATTATGTGGCAAATAAAATCCTCCTACTGAAAAGCGGTACGCATTCTCATACCCCACAAAAGAAGAGGTTACAAATGGGTTAGAGAACGCACTCATATTGGAATAGCCAAAGCTCGCTCCTGCAAACCAGCGCTCTTGATCTCCCACCCCAGCCGAAAAGTCCAAAGAGGAGGGAAGCGTAAGGTTGGTCTTTACCAGATTTGGATCTGTGATATTGCGACTGTCCTTAACTAGGAAATTGCCACTAGCAGGCCTGAGCGAATAGAGTGTCAAGTTATTAGTCGAACGCAAGCGTGCCTCTGGTATATAGCTCAGCCCCACACTCAGCGATAAGTCTTTGGTCAATTCCCGCTCATATTGTACCCCTAAGGCATAGCTACCGCCACGGTAAAGAGACTCACTATCTTCTCTGGAGATGTATAAGAACGAAGGCGAACTATAGAGGTTTTGCCACTGGGTTTTCCCAAAATTAAAACCGCCTGAAACACCTATTCTAAGGCCTTTCAAAACCTCATAGCCTGCGGCCAAATAGGCCTGATTCACCCCGCCACTCCCTTCGTAGGAGTAATATTGTTCCCTACCACTGATGCTCTCATGGCTCATCAGCCTATAACCTACCGAAGTATAAGGGCGTAACCCTACCGATACCCCTAAGTTTTTATATATAGGAAAAGAGAGGTTCAAGTAATCCAACAAAAAAGTACGCTCCTGATAGCTGCTCGCTGGGGTCTGCATTTTCCTTATATCATAGGAAGTGGCCAGAGAAAAGGTCGTACGGGTGAGCTTGGCCAATGAGGCAGGATTACGCACATCCACCCGTGTAGAATCCACATAGGCATTCACCCCGCCCATAAGGGCATTCTCCGTATTCCCTTCAAAACGCTTCTCTCCCAATCCATAATAGGAAAATGGCGAATTAGTCCCCTTCTGACCATAAGCAAAAGTGACTAAAAACAAAGCTAAGACTATAGGTAACCTCATATGTTCATTACTGTTACAGCTTGCAAATATCTAACTTTTTTAGCTCTTAAACAAGAAAAAAATAAAATCCCCCCGTTAAAATTTTGTTTAGTAAAAATTTTTCAGTTTTAATTTATTGAAAAACAATAACATAAAAACAAAAGAAAATTTTTTTTCGAAAATTTCTCTCAATCCCTTGCAGATTAGAAAAAAAGTTGTACCTTTGCACCCGAATTAAACAACCAATGGTGCCTTAGCTCAGTTGGTAGAGCAAAGGACTGAAAATCCTTGTGTCCCTGGTTCGATTCCTGGAGGCACCACTATTAAAAATTTTTTCAAAACTACTTTTTCTCTCCTTTGAAAAAGTAGTTTTTTATTTATTAGTCACTAGTCATTAGTCATTAATTATGCGTATTCTCCTCTCTGGTGGTGGCACAGGTGGCCACATCTTCCCTGCCTTGGCTATTGCAGGTGAGATCAAAAAGCGATTCCCCTCTGCTGAGTTTCTCTTTGTAGGTGCCGAGGGCAAAATGGAAATGCAGCGTGTCCCCAAGGCGGGCTACCCTATAGTAGGACTCCCCATTCGCGGACTCCAGCGCAAGCTCAGCCTCTCCACCCTTGCCTTTCCCTTTAGGGTCATCTATAGCCTCTATAAGGCCTATAAGCTCATCAAGCGCTTCCAGCCCGATGTGGTCATCGGCACCGGAGGCTATGCCTCCGCCCCTACCCTGAAGGCCGCACAGCTATTGGGGATTCCTTATTTTATTCAGGAACAAAACTCCTATGCTGGGGTAACTAACAAGTGGGTAGCCAAAGGCGCCAAAGGTATCTTCGTGGCTTATGACCATATGGAACGTTATTTCCCTTCTACCCCTCTCTTTCTCACCGGCAATCCTATCCGTGAGGACTTAATGAAAATAACCCACAAAGCCCCTGAGGCTTATAAGCTCTTTTCTCTTGACCCTCAATCCTTTACCTTGCTTGTCATCGGAGGCAGTTTAGGGGCAAGAAAGATTAACGAACTAGTCAAGGAGCACTTACCGCTCTTCCAGGAGAAGAAGGTACAAGTCCTCTGGCAGTGTGGTGCTTACTACTTCCCTGAGTACAAGCACTTGGAGAGCGATAGGGTGCGTATCCTCCCCTTTGTGGAGGACATGAAAGCTGCCTTTTCCATCGCCGATGTGATTATCTCCCGTGCAGGTGCTAGCTCCGTCAGCGAACTGGCCGTCGTAGGCAAGCCTGTGATCTTCGTCCCCTCCCCCAACGTCGCCGAAGACCATCAAACGAAAAATGCCCAAGCCATAGCCAACCAAAATGCAGCGCTCTTACTTAAGGAAACAGACATCACCACTCATTTTCCCCCTCTTTTCACCGCCCTCCTCTCTGATGAGAACAAACGAAAAGAACTTTCCGAAAACTTCCGAAAGCTCGCCCGTCCCCACGCTACCCGAGATATAGTTGATAAGATAAGTGAAAAACTAAAAGTGAAAAGTGAAGAGTAACTTTTCACTCTTCACTTTTTCACTCTTCACTTTTTACTTTTCACTTTTTACTTTTCACTTAACTAAGTCCTGTAATCACGCCATCATCATCTATATCCATACCTTCGGCGGCAGGCACACTTGGCAAACCTGGCATACGCACCGTATCGCCTAAGATAGGAATGATAAAGCCAGCCCCTGAGGCAAACTCAAATTCGCGTACGGTTACTTCAAAATCGGTTGGGCGAGCCAATTTCTTCTCGTCATCACTGAGCGACTTAGGGGTCTTAACCATACAGATAGGGAGCTTGTCAAAGCCTAATTTGCTGATTTGCTTGAGTTGGCTAAGCGCCTTAGTACTATAATTCACCCCACGAGCTCCATAGATACGGGTAGCTACGGTTTTTATTTTCTCCTCTACTGAAGCAGCATGGTCATATAAGGGGGTAAAGTGGCTTTCTCCGCTTTCGGCTATGGCTACTACGGCACGGGCAAGCTCTTGGGTACCTGCGCCACCTTCGCTAAAGCCACGGCTAACAATCGCCTCCACGCCTCGTTCCTTGCAGAAGGCTTGGATATAGGCAATCTCCTCCTGGCTGTCATGAGGAAAGTGGTTGATAGCCACCACAGGTTTCAGTCCGAAACATTGTACGTTTTCTATGTGTTTTTCTAAGTTGGCGATACCTTTCTTCACCCGTTCTAAGGAAGGGGTGTTGTACTCCTCTTTGGTAGCACCGCCGTGGTGACGTAGGGCACGTACAGTAGCCACTACCACTACAGCATCAGGAGCAAGTCCAGCCGATACACACTTGATATTAAGGAACTTCTCTGCCCCTAGGTCTGCTCCAAAGCCCGCTTCGGTAACTACATATTCGCCTAAGGAAAGTCCCATCTTGGTCGCCAATACGGTATTGGTACCTTGGGCGATACTTGCAAAAGGCCCTCCGTGAAGGATAGCAGGGTTATTCTCAAGGGTTTGTACAAGGTTGGGCTTGATAGCCTCTTTCAGCAGTAGTGCCATTGCCCCTACAGCCTTCAGGTCGCGTGCAAAAACGGGGGTCCCGTCATACTTCTTCCCTATATAGATATTGCCAATACGGCGCTTAAGGTCAGAAAAATTCTCCGCCAGACAGAGGATCGCCATAATCTCCGAAGCAGGAGTGATATTGAACCCATCTTCGCGGGGAATACCATGGGTAGCACCACCCAAGCCTACTATGATATGGCGTAGGGCGCGGTCGTTCATATCCATCACACGCTTCCATACCACTGTGCGAGGGTCTATACCTATGGAGTGGGTTTTGCTTTGTATATTGTTGTCTATTACAGCTGCTAAGAGGTTGTTGGCGCGCTCAATAGCGGCAAAGTCACCAGTGAAGTGCAGGTTGATGTCCTCCATGGGCACCACTTGGGAGTAGCCTCCACCTGCTGCCCCTCCTTTGATGCCGAAGACAGGGCCTAAGGACGGCTCGCGAAGCACAGCAATGGCCTTTTTACCTATCTTGTTCAGCCCCTCAGTAAGACCAATGCTCACAGTAGTCTTACCTTCCCCTGCTGGAGTAGGGGTAATGGCAGTAACCAAGATGAGCTTGTGCTGGGCAATCTTCTTAGGATCTATCAGGGACAAAGGCAACTTGGCCTTGTACTTCCCATAAGGGTCTATATCATCTTCTGGGATATCTAATTTTTTGGCTATCTCTCTAATAGGTAGCATGTGAGCTTGTTGCGCTATGGCAAGGTCAGTAGGAAAACTCATAATTAATCAAAAATATCATTTGTATGTATGCTCAAAGTAGGAAACTTTACCGAGGTGATTTCTTTCCCTTCCACCACAGGCGCAAGGCCTCGGTAACGGCCTTGGTCTAAGACAAAGATATTCACTTCGTTATCTGTAGGACGTACGATCCAGTATTCACTTACCCCCGCTTGTTCGTATAGGTGAAACTTGTCGTCTAAATCGCGTTGGGAATTACCTTTGGAAAGAATCTCAATCACCAAGTCAGGCGCTCCTAAGCAGCGCTTGCCATCGGCCAATTTCTCAGGGTCGCACACCACACATAGGTCGGGCTGTACCACATTATCTTCCTTCCCATCAGCGCTAGGAAGGACAACATCAAAGGGAGCGGTGAAAACCTCGCAAGGCTTCCCTTTGAAGAAATTATAGAACTCTCCTGAGAGCCTCATAGAGATTCTTTGGTGAATAATAGTGGGGGCAGGGCTCATCTTAAAGATACGCCCACGCAGTAGCTCCACCCGTTCCTTCAACTGCCATAACAGATAGTCGGCATAGGTGTACCCTCCGCGGCTTAGGTCTAACTGATTGAGGCTGGTAATGGTCATTTCATTGGGATTGAAAGGGCAAATGTACGAATATTAATAACAAATGACAAATGATTAATGATAAATTTATGGCTGCTGCTTAGCTTCATTCCATCTATCCAATTCACAGGATTATGGGGTGAGTAGATTGTTCATTTGATTTGATTTTAAAGTGGATAAATTTTTCTTTATTTGATTTTACATATCTCATTAATCATCTGAAGATTCTATTTTTGTTTCAATTTTCTTTATTTTGTTAATATACAATGAATCTATTAATATAAAAGTTGTGTCTTTTTTTATATTATACATTAATCCTTTTTTAGCATTATAACTCAAACATAGAGAATGGATAGAATCCTCCCCATCTTCTATCTTTACAAAATAAGTTAGCAGAGTATCTTTTTCTTCTATTTTCTCTATGATCCATCTATTACCTTCCATTGTATTCCAATTATCTATAAGCATATCGTCTGTAAATACAATTGTAGGCATATCATCATCTCCTTCAAGATAAGGGTGTACAGCAAGAAAGAGTTCTCCCTCATCTTTATATAAATAATAGAATTTTTTACCTATAAGAGGATTATTTAGTCTCTCTACTATTGTGTCATTTATTGTATCATTGACATTGCCCTCTTTATTATTATTATTGTTACAAGAAAACAACAATAAACACGCTGAAATAAAATAATAAATCTTTACCATCTGAATATTTTAAAATATAATATCATCAATGATGTATCTGTCCTTCTTCTTAGCTACTTTTAATTGTACGCTATCATATCTATTTAAAAAGAAATCAAAAATATAAACATTATATCTTTTTGAATTTATCTTCTTTACTTTAAGAGAGTCTAACCATTTTAGGTTGGTATCTTGGGCTTTTACAATAGGATCTGAACTTAATTCATCTGAATTTACTTTCCGTATTAATTTACTTGATAGAAACTCCCTTTCTATTTCCCTTAATTCTTCTTCGCAAAACTCCCCACAAGGCATTTTATCTTGCTGTCTGATGTACTTATCATAAAATTCTAAAATCATTTTTGTAGCTTCATCAGTTTCTTCTTTAGGCACTTGAATTGGTGCAATTGTATCCTTATTTACTATTGTATCTCTTTTGATAGAGGAAATAGTAGCTGTACTATCATCGAAAGATGACACTTGGGTGTTGCTATTGTTGCAAGAAAACAACAATAAACACGCTGAAATAAAATAATAAATCTTTACCATCTGAATATTTTAAAAAATAATATCATCAATGATGTACCTGTCTTTCTTTTTAGCTACTTTTAATTGTATGCTATCATATCTGTTATCATAAAAGTTAAAAAGATACACATTATATCTTTTTGAATTTATCTTCTTTACCTTAATAGAGTCTAACCATTCTATGTAAATATCTTGGGCATTTACAATAGGATCCATATCTCTATATTCAGTAGTAAGTTTTATTTTTTTTATCAATTTATTTGATAGAAACTCCCTTTCTATTTTCCTTAATTCTTCTTCACAAAACTCTTTATCTTGCTGCCTGATGTACTTATCATAAAATTCCAAAATCATTTTTGTAGCTTCATCAGTTTCTTCTTTAGGCACTTGAATTGGTGCAATTGTATCTTTTTCTACTATGGTATCTCTTTTGATAGAGGAAATAGTAGCTGTACTATCATCGAAAGATGACACTTGGGTGTTGTTATTGTTACAAGAAAACAACAATAAACACGCTGAAATAAAATAATAAATTTTTACCATCTGAATATTTTAAAATTAGGATAAGTTATTTGATTTTTATTCTACTTTTGTGTACATATCCTTTTAATCCTTCTTTAGTTTTTATCAGATACCAATTGCTTGTATCATCTAATACATCTATTTTTTCGCCTGATTTTATTCTACTTAAAATTTTAGAAGAAGTACTCTTATCTGCTCTTATATTAGAGTATCCATCAGGATCTTCTATATAATAACCTCTTGAAGAATTAAATAGGAAATCAATTATTTCCTTGGGGTTATCGAAGTCGTGAG
>NZ_ALNN01000002.1:0-41231 GCF_000293175.1 Capnocytophaga sp. CM59 | reverse complement strand
CTATTATTCAGTTTGAACTTTAATAAAATAATTGAGGTGTCTATTTAGCAACCTACTAATTGACTTTGGGAAACGTTACTTGATGTATTATCTTATGTAATGTAGGAAAATTCTTCCCATCATTACTAAGTCTGTTTTAAAGCGTTCCGTAAACTCTAAGAGGCTTTGTCCCTTAAATAATTCCATAATACATTAATTTTCAGAGTGCAAGTATATGAAATTATTTTGACACCTCAATAGTTTTATTTCATTATTTCTCCAATCATAATATACGCCCCTTTTTCTATAAAGGCAGCTTCAAAAATTATGTATTTATCCTTATAAAAACCATATATACTTGATTCTATTGTAAAATCGCTCGTATTGTATTCTTTCCAAGTTTTTCCATAATCATATGAAAAGCGAATCGTAGGATAATACTCTTTTCTTTTATAGTCGCATACAAAATTTTTATAACGATATTTATATTTTTCATCTTTAGGAGAAAATTTAAATAATTCCCTCTCAGTTAGGTCGTAAATATGCACAGTTCCTGTCACTAAATCAATTACCCCTAAATTAATCTCTCCAAAAACATCAGTTATGGTAGAGTATGTTTTTGTCAAATTTCGTATTGTTGTAAATTTTTCTCCTATAACATTATATCTAATTATTTTATTCTTATCTAAAAAAATTATATTTGCGTCTTTATCTTCTAATATGTAATTACCTTTAGTAACTATATTGGGAATTTTATAATTTACATTATTTAAAATATCTATTAATATAACATCTCCATTTTCATTATATGAAATAAAATTTCCATTAAATTTTATCTGAGAAATACTATTAGGAGAAAATTCTCTAATTTTTTTATATTTTAATGAGGTATTATCTAATAAGTAAATACAATTTTTAGCATTGTTTCCATAACCTCCTATATTAGTTTCTATTAAAGACTTTTTGCCATATGAATGGATAGAAACAATAGATTTTTCAGGAAATATGATTTCTTTGTATTCATTTCCTAAATCTTTAGAGATGAATAAAATGGCATTATCTTCTTTAGTGTCAAAGAAGTAGCTATCTTTTTCTGCTGCAATAAAAATGATAGATTCATTCAAAATTAGAAATTTTGTAACATTTAATCCTCTTTTAGATTCAATCCCTTTTCCGTAAATGTTTTCGTATAAGTCATATTTACTAATCCATTCTATTTTTCCTTGATTAATTATATTTGGGGTACAACTATTGAAAATAATAAATATAATAAAAATATAGGTGAGTAGATTGTTCATTGTTCTATCTTGTTTTTAATTTATTGAGGTGTCTATTTAGCTGCATACTAATTGACTTTGGGAAACGTTACTTGATGTATTATCTTATGTAATGTAGGAAAATTCTTCCCATTATTACTAAGTCTGTTTTAAAGCGTTCCGTAAACGCTAAGAGGCTTTGTCCTTTAAATAATTCCATAATACATTAATTTTCAGAATGCAAATATACGAAAATACTTTGATACCTCAATTAAATAATTAGCTAATAAAAAACGTATTAACCATTTGGTTAATCCAAATATTTAATGTACCTTTGCCCCCAAATAAGTGAATAGTGAACGATGAATAGTGAAGAACGTATCAAAGTTGCTGCCCGCAAGGTCTTTCATCAGAAAGGCTATGCTGGTACCCGTACCCGCGACATAGCCGAGGAAGCGGGCATCAACCATGCTATGGTTAATTATTATTTCCGTAGCAAGGAAAAGCTCTTTGGCATAGTGATGACAGAGACGATGACTTATTTCTTTCAAGGGATATCTACCATTCTCAATGAGGAGGCGACCTCCCTTGAACAGAAGATAGAACAGGTCGTGGCCAAGTATATAGACCTGCTCTTGGAAGAACCTGAGTTGCCAACTTTTATGTTCAATGAGGTACGTACCAATCCTGAACCTTTTATAGAAAACACCCCTATCCGTGAAACACTACAAAACTCAGTCTTAGCCCGCCAATACGCCGAAGCTGTAGCACAAGGGCGAATCACTGAACCCAACCTTATACACACTGTGCTTAACGTGATCAGTTTAGTGATATTTCCCTTCATCGCTCAGCCTATCTTTACCGCCCTAAGCAGAACCAACAAAGAGGCGTACAAAGCCCTCATGCTTGAGCGAAAGAAATTGATTCCCCAGTGGATCAAGGCTATGTTGTTTGTAGAGGCAAAGTCCGAAAAATAAGCGGAGTATATGAGCCCTTTCGCCCTTTAAAAACAACCATATTTTTTTACCTATATATTAACCAATTGGTTAAACTCACTGATTAATAATTAACAATTGATAATTAACAATTAAAAAGATGCGTTATTTACTCTTATTACTTCCTTTCATGGGGTTTGCTCAAGAGGCACTTACCTTGGAGGATTGTTACCTCCTTGCCCGCGATCACTACCCAACCGTACAGAAGCTGGACTTAATTGCCAAGAGCGAGGACTATACTTTAGCCAATGCTAATAAGGCTTATTTACCTCAAATCAGTATCACAGGACAGGCTACTTACCAGTCCGAAACTATTGATTTTTCGGAGTCTATCGGACACTTGCCTTTGCCTATCTCATTACCAAAGGTAAGTAAAGACCAATACAAAGTGGTAGGTGAGGTAAGCCAGCTCCTTTATAATGGCGGGGCTACTCGCGCTCAAAAGCAACTGATCAAAGCACAAAGTGCCGTACAAGCCCAAGCCGTGGAAACCCAACTCTACGCCCTTAAGCAGCGGGTGAGTAATCTCTATTTTGGGGTATTGCTTATTGATGCACAACTGTCTCAAAACCAAATAAATGTAGAAACTGTCCAATCCCAATTGGAAAAGGCAGAAACAGCCCTAAAGAATGGCACCACTCTACCGAGCAATGTGGCTGAGCTAAAGGCGGAATTGGTGCGCCTTGCGATGCAGCGTACAGAGTATGAAGCTACTAAGGCGATGTATCTTCAGATGCTTAGCACTTTCATTGGCAAGGACTTGCCTTCCGATACAGTTTTGAATCGTCCCAAACCCACAACCCTTGGCACAGCCAACCATCGCCCTGAGCTAAAGGGATTTGACCTCCAACAATCGGTATTGGATATCCAGAGGCGACAGCTTACCTCGGAATATTTGCCCAAAATAGGACTGTTTTTCCAAGGTGCCTATGGCCGTCCCACGCTCAATATCATCAAGAACAAGTTTGATTTCTATTATATAGCAGGGGTACGCTTGCAATGGAATCTTAGCCCGCTGTATAGCTTATCCAACAGGAAACAACTCCTACAACTCCAAGGTGAATCACTTTCGGCTGATCGCAAGGCTTTTCTGATGAGCACCGAACTGGATCTTACCCAGCAACAGACGCAGATCAGCAAGCTCCAGCGCCTTATGGAGCAAGACCAAGAGAGCGTTGCCCTACGCCACTCGGTAGCTCAAGCCGCCCAAGTACAATTGGACAATGGGGTCATCACCACTCACGAATACCTCCAAAAGGTCAATGCCGAAAACCTCGCTAAGCAGACGCTCCTCTTACGCGAGATACAGCTACTCCAAGCACAAGAAAACCAACACTTAGTGACCAATGATTAGTGACTAATGATGTAGCTCGTGCTTAACTCAAAACTTAGAACTCAAAATTCAAAACTCAATGAAGAAAATATACCTCGCAAGCCTCCTTGTCCTAAGTGCTTGCTCTTCCAAGAATACTTTTGATGCCTCTGGCAATTTTACTGCCGATGAGGTAATCGTATCAGCCGAACAAAATGGCCGCCTCTTATCCTACTCCGTCGAAGAAGGCAAGACCCTCCAAGAGGGGGAAAAAGTAGGACAAATCAATGTGGAAATCCTAAAACTCCAAAAA
Organism: Capnocytophaga sp. CM59; assembly: GCF_000293175.1. Classification (NCBI taxonomy): domain Bacteria; kingdom Pseudomonadati; phylum Bacteroidota; class Flavobacteriia; order Flavobacteriales; family Flavobacteriaceae; genus Capnocytophaga; species Capnocytophaga sp. CM59. The sequence continues at coordinate 37,376 of NZ_ALNN01000002.1, read as the reverse complement.
GAGCAGGTAGAAGCCACTATCTCCTCCCTAAAAGAAAAAACGCTAAATCCCTCAGACCAAGTGGCGCTCATACGTAGCCAATATGAGGTGCAGAAAGCGCAGCTTGCCCAGCAACAACGAGAACTCTCTCGTGTGCAACAGCTTGTGGCTGGCGGTGCGGCTACTCAAAAACAGTTGGACGACCTCACCGCACTGACCGACCAATTGCGCAAACAGCTTGCCGTAACTGAAAACCAACTCAAGGTGAGCCTTACCAACATTAATAGCCAGAACCGCAATGTGCTCAGCCAAGAAGCGCCCTTACAGAAGAGTGCCGATGCTGTCCAAGTACAAATCAACCAAGGTGAGATCATCAACCCTATTGCAGGTACAGTTTTGGTCAATTACGCCCTTAAGGGAGAAATGCAGACTTTCGGCAAGCCTTTGTACAAGATTGCCAATATGGATACCCTCACTCTCAAAGCCTACATCACTGGCGACCAACTTCCCAAAATCAAATTGGGTCAACCCGTAACCGTCCATACCGATGCAGGAGAGGGCAAGCAACGCACCTATGAGGGTACCCTTACCTATATAGCCAACAAGGCTGAGTTTACCCCCAAGACCATACAAACCAAGTCCGAACGCGCTAATCTGGTCTATGCGATCAAAGTAAAAGTAAAAAACGACGGCTACCTGAAGATAGGCATGTATGGGGAAGCCCTATTTAGGTAAAAAGAAAAGCCAGCGAATACGAGGAAATAAGCAAACAAATTCATATATTTGCATTTTATAAAGGCCCCATGCTGGCGCGAGCCTATGGCTCGTGCCCTTCAAGAATAGAGCTTGTAGCTCATACTCTTAGCACATTTTTTGTAGCTTACTAAGAAATACAACCCTATGTTAAAGAAATACGACGATATTGTAGACATAATAATGGCTGTTGCAACTACAGCACTTATTATTAGCAGTTTGATTATTATAATATCTTATTGTTTTTCAAAAGCATATAAATAACATGAAACACATAGACAAACATTTTGGAAAGATAAGTGCTATCTTTTTTTTGGTGTTTTTTATTCTATTAGCAAATATAGGATATGCCCCTCAATATTTCAATAAGATTTTTAGGTTAAGTAACACAATAGTGGTAGTGATAACGATATTATTCTTACCAATATGTTATTTTACCTATCAAAAACGACTTATATGGGGATATAGGAGTATTCTTTGGGGTATATTATTTAGTTTTTCCTCTATGTTATTTATGTGCTTTGAAGATTCTTTACACGAAAAATACGAAAGAGGTGAAATATCATTGGTAGATAAAAATGCCTCAATAAGTATAGGAGAACCCTTTTTGTTAGGGATTGTATTTATTTTTTCCCTGATCTATGGAGCTATATATGATATGATAATAGCAAAGGAAAACAAATAGAATACCCCCATGCTAAAGAAATACGACAAAGCAATAGCCGCATTTTTTGCCCTACTTACTATAGTTTTTATAACAGTCTTTTTCACTAATGACACCTTTTTTCAGTGGGCTTTTGCGCGACATCATAATATAGGGAGCTGGTACGTGCGTCCGCTCTTTATCGTGCCCATGGTGTATTTCGCTTTGAGAAAGTCGTATGCAGGCGTAACATTGAGTATCTTTTGCCTATTTACCAGTATGTTTTGGTTCCCGACTCCAGAGCAAACCGACCCTAAAGTACTTAGTTTCTTAGCCTACGAAATGGACTACCTCAAAGGTGCGTGGGACGCAAAAAAGATACTTTTCTCGTTAAGTGTACCGCTCTTTTTCTATCTGCTAATAGCCTCTGCATGGCAGCGAAAATGGCACCTATTGCTCTATACTGTAGTACTGGCAGCACTTTTAAAACTCCTGTGGAGTGTAGAGAGTAGTGGGGCAAGTGGTTGGTCTGTAGCCAAACCTGCGCTTGTAGGACTGGTAATATGCGTAGTATTTATTTTGATAACCAGAAGAAAAGACAAAAAATAAAACCTTTATACTATGATTTACATTGAACAATATCAAACCCTTACTTCTATCCCCGAAACACTCAACAATGGGGATAAACTTATGACTCTTACCGATGAAGGACTATCGGTAAAGAACACAAAAACAGGTAAAGAGTACTTTATCAAAGGGGAAGTTCTCCATTACGAAGAATCTCTAAATCACACCTACCTATGGTGTGCCCTATACAATGAGAATGAGACTTTTACTCTTATGGCTGTTGATGAAAGTGGTAAAACTATAGCCTCATTGGAAATAGAAGACCCCTTTGGTGCAGGGAGTTTATGGCTTACCCATCTGCCTAAAGAAAATGAAGTAACCATTTCCTTATTGGATGGTGCAGATTGGTCAGAAAGTTACTGTATTGCTTTAGAGGGTAATGAACTGAAAATCTATCAAAAACTACCCGATAGCTACACATATATGTTTACCCTTGGTAATCGTTCCCTCCTTACTAACTTTGATGACGGACTGATGTTAGTTTCCTATCCCGATTTTGAGGTGCTAAAAGAAAAACAACTCTCTGATACTGACAGTGAGGGCATTCTTAATATATGGCAAGTAGACGACCATTTTGGTATTTTCTCCAGTACACAAGGAATATGGTATGCCTTTAGTTTGGATACCCTTGAGATTATTAGCGAATGTGTGATAAAAGGTTATGAGCCTATTACTGAGGGAGAATACTATTGTTCACACATTGAAGCCCTTATTCCAACGCCTGATAAGTTCCTTTTTGAGCATTGGAGTTACCGAAATGAAAAAGAAGAGAGCCAATGGCTTGCTGTGGATAAAGTCTATTTATCTACCCTTATCCAAAAATACCTAAACTAATGTGAGTTCGACGTAAGCAAAATTATATTTTTCTCCCACAGATTCCACGGATTTTCACGGAGAGAATAACACAACAACTAAGTATAACTCCTTAATTTCCACGGATAAATAAGGCCTTTGGCCTTATAAAAATCTGTGTAAATCGCAACAGCACAATTACACAAACATAGAAAATCTGTGAAATCCGTGAAAATCTGTGGGAGCTTTCGTTATATCGAACTCACATTAAACTAATATCACCTCTCTGCTGGCGCGAGCCTGTGGCTCGTGTCCTTCAAGAATAGAGCTTGTAGCTCATACTCTTAGCACATTTTTTGTGGTTTAATGACTAACAAAACTCTTGTGCTACCACAATTACAATTAAAACATCAAGTAATATGAAACGTTATTATATCTGTATTGTCTTCTTCTTTGTCTCTGTATGTGGAATGGCTCAAACCGTACAGGATATTAGGAATATACAAGAATCTGATGAGTTCGAAAAATATACCCATTTGGCAAAAGACAGTCTTGCCATCCAAAATATCGTAGCGCATCAGAAGTTCTGCCATTCTTCGCGACACTTTACCATAGAAAAAGGAGAGAAGGGAGAAGCTGTGGCCACACATAGACTTTTGATGTGGTCACTCTCGTCGGTATTATCTCAGAATAAAATATTGATTCGCAACCCTCAGGCAGATTATTGCCTGACGAATCTTTATGTGTATACCAATACAGAACTCTTTTTCGATCACATTATCGACATGTACGTATTATCCCCGTTCTCATCTACCAATAAGTCATTAATGAAGTTTGTACATTCCCTGAAGGATAAGGATTATATAGTATTCGACCCCATAATGAAAATGCCGCATATTTGCTATATGTTTTGGTACGAAGAAAAACTCATAATGATAGTTGTTCCCTGTCGTATCCTCTCTTTTGCAAAAGATGTAAATGATAAAATTGTAGAAGTAGCAAAAGAAGCGTTGGAGCGTTATTACAAATAATCCAATAAGAGTTAAGTAACACACAAAATCAGTAAGAAAAACGAATTATACCTACAAGATGAAATTAAAACTCATAGAATACATAAAGCTCACCAAAGAGCTCGTAGACCGAGAACATTTCTTTACCTTAGGCTATTGCGAAGCACTCGAAACCCACTTGATGAAAGTACTTGTAAGTTGGGTAGCAGGCTACGAACGCTATTACCGCATAAGTACCGACGATTACGCTTTGTTCGAAGAAGATCGCCCTGCATTCTACGAATTGTACAAAAATGAGCTTGGTGAGGATAACGAATGCTTTACACAGAAGTTTATGGGAGCGCAAGCGCTACGCGATTACGATGGTCGTAAGAACTTCCAGACGTGTTATCCCTCAAAAGAAATGAACCCTTTTGGGCATTATGCCTATTACAACGGAGTACTATATGCTCAAATCCTTTGGGACAAAGGTACCGTATACGTACCCCCTTATCAGAAAGTAAAAACCCTTAATGGCACTTGGGACTATCCCTTGCGAAAAGATTGTTATATAGAAAAGGATCCTGAAGGTAAAGACCTTTGCTTTTGCCTTGATACAGAAAACGAAAAATGAATAACTTACTAGTGAAATATGTTTGATATAGAAGACTGTAAAGTAACCTTCCTTACAGAAGACACCTACGAGGTAAGCTTCCCAGCTGGACGTATGTTGCTAAAATATGAAACAGAGCCCCCACACGGAGATGAGGTTTGCTCTGTATATTTTCCTGAGTCAAACAATGAATTGCCCTATTGGTGTTATTTGAGAAATATCAAGCAAATAAGTATAGATAAATCGACCAAAAGTTTCTTTATATCAATAGAAGCCGTGAAACCTCATCAGTGCTCAGGTGTTGTAACCCTAATTATTGATCCTAAACATAGTAGATTTGCTTGTTTAGATGATTGGTATCCTTCTGTCAAAATAGAGGAGAACAAAATAAGTTATCGTAACGCTTATACAAAAAAAGAATGTATTTTAGATGATTTTCAACAGCTTAACTGGCAATCCCTTGCTGGCGCGAGCTTGTAGCTCGTGCCTATCCCCGCTGACGCGAGCCTGAGGCTCGTGCCTATCAAAAAAAAGAGCTTGCAGCTCATTGATAAATCAACAAATCAAAAAATGATAAGTATAAATATCCAAAACCTCAGCAAGTCCTACGGTGATACTAAGGCCGTACAGCACCTCTCTTTAGAAGTCAAGAAAGGCGAGCTTTTCGGGCTGATTGGCCCTGATGGGGCGGGCAAAACCACCGTCTTCCGTATGCTCACCACGCTCCTGCTACCCGACGAAGGAAGCGCCACGCTGGAGGGACTTGATATTGTAAAGGATTACAAAGAAATCCGCAAGATCGTAGGCTATATGCCGGGGCGGTTCTCCCTCTACCAAGACCTTAGCGTGGAAGAAAACCTCTCTTTCTTCGCTACTGTCTTTGGTACCACCATTGCCGAGAATTACGAACTTATCAAGGATATTTATGAGCAGATAAAGCCCTTTAGCACTCGCCGTGCAGGCAAGCTCTCTGGGGGAATGAAACAGAAATTAGCCCTCTGTTGTGCGCTCATTCACAAGCCTAAAGTCCTTTTGTTAGACGAGCCTACCACTGGGGTAGATGTGGTCTCTCGTAAAGAGTTCTGGCAGATGCTTAATAGGCTTAAGGAACAGGGTATCAGTATACTGGTTTCCACCCCTTATATGGACGAGGCCAGCCTGTGCGACCGTATTGCTCTTATACAAAGCGGCAAAATTCTCTCCACCAGTACCCCCCAGCAGATTATCAGTGACTTTGGACAAACCCTCTATGCGGCAAGCACCCCTGATATATACCCATTGCTCCAGCATCTACGTACTTGCCCCGAAATAGATAGTTGTTATCCTTTCGGCGAATACTTACATATCACCCTAAAGCAAGCGACAGATCCGCTCCAATTAGAGCAACAACTGAAAACCACCTTTCCACACCTTGAATGGAAAACGATTACCCCCACCATTGAGGATAGTTTTATCCGTCTAATGGAGAGTGCTGTAGGGGCGAATGGCAATTCGCCCTCTCCTAACATCAGCAAATTGACAAACCAACAAATGAACAAATGAACGCAATTCACTGTCATAACCTTACCAAGCAATTCGGCGATTTCAAAGCCGTGAACAACATTTCCCTAACCGTTGAAAAAGGCGAAATCTTCGGCTTTCTCGGTGCCAATGGAGCGGGGAAAACCACCGCTATACGCATCTTCTGTGGGCTTTCCTACCCCACTTCAGGAGAGGCACATGTAGCTGGCTTTGATGTGTATCGGCAGCAAGAGCAGATCAAAAAGCACATTGGCTATATGAGCCAGAAGTTTTCCCTCTATGACAACCTTACTGTTGCAGAAAACATTACCTTCTATGGAGGGGTATATGGACTAAGCCGCAAGCAGATCAAGCCCCGACGAGAACAACTCATCGAGACCCTCGGTCTTGAGCAGGAAGCCAACAAACTCGTAGGGTCATTGCCTTTGGGCTGGAAGCAGAAATTGGCCTTCTCGGTAGCGATTTTTCACCGCCCCGAAATTGTCTTCTTGGACGAGCCTACCGGAGGGGTTGATCCCATAACGCGTCGCCAGTTCTGGGATATGATATACGAGGCCTCTGCTCAGGGCATCACCGTATTTGTAACCACCCACTATATGGACGAGGCCGAGTACTGCCACCGCATCAGCATCATGGTAGATGGCAGGGTAGAGGCCATGGATAGCCCTACCCAACTCAAAAAACAATTCAACACCCATTCCATGGACGAGGTCTTCTATGCCCTTGCCCGCAATGCCAAACGTAATGAATAACCATGAAACAACTCATTGCCTTTATCCGCAAGGAATTCTATCACGTATTCCGTGACCGCCGTACGCTACTGATCCTCTTTGGGATTCCTATAGCGCAGATTGTCCTTTTCGGCCAAGCCCTCAGCAGCGAGGTGAAGAATATCGGTATTGCTGTCCTTGACCAGGCTCACAATACCTATACCGATGCTCTTACGCAACGCTTACAGGCAAGTACATATTTCAAAGTAAAAGACCCACTACTGAGTTACAAAGAGGTAGAAGACGCATTCAGACGTGGAACTATAAAAGCAGCTCTTATATTCCCCCCTGATTTCGGTCGTGATCTCTATACACCCAAAGGCACCACCCTACAACTGATTACCGATGGTAGCGACCCCAATACCGCCAAAACGGTAGAGAACTACCTCTCTGCTATGGTGTCCAGCTACCAGCAAGAACTGAACCCTACCTTGCGGCTGCCTTACCAGATAACGATAGAAAACCGCATGTTGTACAACCTAGAGCAAAATGGCTCTATGAACTTTGTACCTGGGGTCATTGCGCTCGTTTTTATGATTGTCAGCACCGCCTTGACCTCCGTAGCGGTTGTACGCGAAAAGGAGTTAGGCACCATGGAGATCCTTCTGGTATCGCCTTTCAATCCTTTGAAAATACTCGTAGCCAAAGCCGTCCCTTACCTTATTCTCTCGCTGATCAACTTCACTGTGATTCTGCTGCTCTCGGTCTATATGCTTGATGTACCCATACGTGGTAATCTGCTATTGCTTTACGGGGAAAGTACCTTGTTCATCATCATCTGTTTGTCCTTGGGGCTACTGATTTCCACCAGTACTTCCTCTCAACAAACCGCCATGCTTATTGCCATGATGGGAATGATGTTGCCTACGGCTTTCTTTACAGGCTTTATGTTCCCCATAGAGAACATGCCTCTTGTCTTTCAGGGTATATCCAGGATCTTCCCCTCAAGCTATTACTATAGCATTGTAAAGAAAGTCATGCTCAAGGGATTAGGCTTTAGTTATATCTGGAAAGAAACCTTAATCCTTATCACTATGGCAGTGGTGTTCTTAAGCCTTGCCATGAAGAAGTTTAAAATCCGATTAGAATAGAAGAGTGGTTAGTGATTAGTGGTTAGAATTACCCCATTAATCACTAACAACTGACAACTGATGAAGACCTTATCATTCATACTCCAAAAAGAATTCAAACAGATATTCCGAGATAAGACCATCTTGGCAATGATGTTTGTTGCCCCTATGATGCAGCTGATTATACTGCCTTTAGTGGCCAATTTTGATGTAAAGAACATCAACCTCGTCTATGTGGATCACGACCAAAGTCCTTATTCCCACCAGCTGATACAGAAGATCACCTCCTCTGGATATTTTCGCCTTGTAGATGCTCCTTTCTCTTACAAAGAGGGGCTTGCCCTCATAGAAGACGGTAAGGCTGATGTCGTCTTGGAAGTACCTGAGGGCTTTGAGCGTAACTTGGTACGTGAAGGCCGACAAGCGCTCGGTGTCTCTATTGATGCCATCAACGGCAGTAAGTCGTCCTTAGGAGGTGCCTATTTGCTCTCGGTAATACGTGAGTTCAACGCTGAGCTGGACGTAAATGTAAAAGCGCCCCAACGCACAGGTGCTGTAGCCAAGTTCAATGTGGCCTCCACCCACTGGTACAATCCACATCTGCAATATACGCGCTATATCGTCCCAGGGATTCTGGCAATCTTACTGACTATTATCGGGGGATTTCTCTCTGCGCTCAATGTGGTAAGAGAAAAGGAGATCGGCACCATTGAGCAAATCAATGTAACCCCTATCAAGAAGTGGCAGTTTATACTCGGTAAGCTCATACCTTTTTTGGTAGTAGGTTTAATCCTCTTTACTTTGGGGCTTACAGTGATGTATGTAGTATATGGCATCTTCCCCGCAGGCAGTTTGCTTACCCTATATGCTTTTGCCGCTATGTATCTCATTGCGATTCTGGGCTTTGGCCTTTTGGTCTCCACCTATGCCGATTCGCAGTTACAAGCCATGTTCATAGCCTACTTCTTTATCATGATTTTCCTTCTGATGAGTGGTTTCTTAACAAGTGTAGATAGCATGCCCACATGGAGCAGAGAGGTAAGCAATGCCATTCCTATAACCCATTTTGTCAATGCTATCCGCTTAATTGTCCTCAAGGGCAGTAGTTTTTTGCAGCTCAGCACAGAGTTTCTGTACCTTGTAGGCTTTGCCGTGCTTCTAAATAGCTGGGCTGTTTGGAATTATAGAAAAACAAGCTAACAAGAGAGTGAAAAGTCACTTGTCACTTGTCATTCGTCACTTGTCACTAATCTTGATTCCTTTAATGCCATATCTCACTCCCAAGTTCATATCCATTTTCTTAAAAGTTCTATCCTTGAATTTGTAGCCACCACTGAGATTCCCTCCGAGGATAAAGTGTCCATCACCTGATCCCTCTACAGTACGAAGCCCTACCCAGATACGGCCTTTGGGAAGTACCACTTGTAGCTCTTGAATGATTTTTTGCTTTTGATTATTCTGAGGGATACTAAGGTATATGGGCTTCTCCACAAGCGGTGTAAGCGTACCATTGTCTTCTATCTTAAGAATTTGCAAGCGCAGTACAAGGTTAGGCATGGTATTCTCCAAGACGGGCAGCTCAAATTCCTTGGCCAAATAGGTGTCTTTCAGTTCTATGATGTTACCCATTTCTACCTCACTGAGTACGTTTTGACCAGCATAATACATCTCACCTACATAAGTGCCTTTACCCTTGATAGTTTGTAGTTTAGGCTTCTTTTGGCTTACCGTAAAGGACGGCAATTCAAAGACATGTTCTACAAGGACAACCTTCGGATCTCGCTGTAAGTCTTTGACAGCAAAGGCTCTTCGGTAATAATTCAGATGAGAAAAGTAGATACTATCTTTTGGGGCAACTCCTGTAAGGTCTATTTGGTACTGCCCTTTGCTATTACTGACAGTACCTTTCCCTTTGCCCACAACCCCTATATTTACATAAGGAACACTTAAGCCCAAGCTATCTGTTATACGCCCAGAGAGCACCTCCTGTGCTCCAGCGACTAAGGGAAAACATAAAAGAAAAATAAGTTTTTTCATATAAAAATCGGTTTTTGAAAAACAATAGGCAAAGATAGTAAAAAAATCGTTGTCTGTACTGTTTTTTACTTCATTTCTTAAAAAAATTGTTTGTGTATCAAAAATATTTTTATACCTTTGTAGTCAAAAACAGCTTATGAGAGTCATTGCCAAGAAAGCATTGGTCGATTTTTATACGCTCTATCCTGATGCGAAGTTATCTTTGGAGGACTGGTATAGGAAAACAATAGATGCTCAATGGACTTGTTTCGCTGATATAAAAAAGAGCTTTAACAGCGTAGATGCTGTAGGGAACAAACGTTTTGTTTTCAATATTAAAGGTAATCATTTCAATAGTGGCTCTTATACTATTTACACCCAAGATTCTGTATATTCGATTTGTAGGTACTCATAAGGAATATGATGATATAGAAAATATAGATAAAATATAAGATTATGATAAAAAATGAAACACAATACAACGCTATTATGAAGCGTATAGACCAACTTTTAGAAATGGTTGATGATAATACCCCTGAAGATAATCCAGAATATATAGAATTAATGCTCCTTACAGACCTTGTGGAAAGCTATGAAGATGAACATTATCCTATAGAGAGACCTCCTTTGGATAAAGTCGTTGAGCCTCATCTTGCATTAGCTTAGAAGTCAATATGAACTTAAAAACTCAAAACCTTATGAAACGATTCTTACTAGGCTTAGTCCTCATTCTCGTCGCTTCTTGTTCTAAGAAGCCTGCCTCTTTGGCACTGATTCCCAGCGATGCTGCTTGGGTTGTCTCTATCGACTTTAAGTCGCTTTACCAAAAAGCGGATATCGGCTCCTCTGAAGAGGCTGCGGAGTTCAAACAGTGGATTGATAGCCTTTCCCTAACGGATAAGCAACGCGATTTCCTGCGTGAGCTGCTCCATAACCCAAGAAATTCAGGGGTACGTTTTCGCGAGCCTATCTATCTCTTCCAGTATGGACAACAAGGGGGCAATGGTATGGAAAACTATATCGGGATGGCCTGCTCTCTCTCCGATAAGGAAAAGTTTGAGAAGACCCTTAACCAACTTTTCGCCTTGTCCGACAAGAAAAATACCCCTACCGAGGAAAGTGGTTATAAGCTACTGAACATGGCCGAAGGCAAATATACACTGAGCTGGGACAGCGACAAAGCGCTTTTTCTGGGAGTAGGCGACACAGATGAAGAACCCGCTTCAGAACTACAAATCCCCTTGAAAGCCAAGCAACTCCGCTCCTTAGAGGCTAAAAAACAGATTACCTCCCTTGATGGCTTTGCCGATTTCCTTTCGGATCAGAAGGACATCAGTGTATGGGTCAACATAACAGACGCCTATGAGACTTTGGATAAGCGAGTACCCTCCGCCTCAGCGCTTTCTCCTTCGTTGTTCAACCTACAACAGGGAAGCTATCTCTATGCTACCTTGGAATTCGAGAAAGAGCAGATCATCCTCTCGGCTCGTACCCTATATAACGAAAAGTACCAAAAGCTCTTAGACAAACATCGTATAGGAGATGCTTCCTTTAACAAAAAACTCCTCAAACACTTCCCTGAGAAAATGCCTATGGCCTTCACAGGAGCGATCAATGTCAAGCACTACTACGAGTTCCTCAAAGAAGCTGAACCCGAATTGGTCAAAGAAGCCGATATCAAGCAATGGCTCGCCAAGAAAGACCTCCAGCTGGACAACCTCTTGAACCTTTTCGGAGGGAGTTTCGTAGTGGCCTTGGAGGACTTTGAGACGGGTATGAGTATTCCTATACCTGTGGTAGGAGCTAGCTTTGATGTCAATGATAAAAAGATCTTGGACAAAATGGTTGCTGAAGAAGGTGCCTTTACCAAGGAAGGGGATCGTTATAGCCTGACTTTCTTCTTTGTAAGTATCCATTTCGCTTATAATGACAAAGCCTTTTTCATAAGCAACTCCTCCGACGAGGTAGATGCTTTTATCGCTGGAAAACACAAAGATAACGCCTATAGTAGCTCCTTGGCTTCTCAGGCAGGCAAGAATACCTTCTATGGCTTTTTCAATCTGAACTTGGACGACTATCCTAGTATAATCAGGATGGCAATGAAGTCCGACAAGAGTGTCCGTGACGAAGCTTCCTTCCAGTGGCTTATAGACCACTCCAAGGACTTAGAAGTCAAAGCCAATGCCAAGGAAAACACCGCCTCCCTTATCTATCACATGAAAAATGTAGAGCGTAATAGTCTCTATAGCTTCCTTAAGTTTGCCAAGCAGGTCAATGCAAGCAAGGCCGCCAAAGGAAATAATGCAAAAGAGGACGAAGCCTACGAGGATCATGAAAACTACGAAGAAGGAGAAGCCTATGCAGAAGAGGAGATCATAGAAGAAGACGGAACAACCGAAAAAGGCGAAAAATAAAAACAATGGAAATCTGCTTACATCAGCTAAGACCAAGTTATATGGAACAGACAGAGCTAACTCCCTCGGATATTTATCTGAGGGAGCTGGTCGTCTTTGCCCCTGCTCGGTGCTATCTTATCCGTGCCCAGTCAGGTAGGGGAAAGACCTCCCTGCTAAGTTTCCTCTATGGGGAGCGCGATAGCTATGAGGGTTCTATTACCTATGATGGGATCGCCCGACCCAAAGACCTCTTTGCCTATCGCCGCGATAGGCTGAGCTACCTCTTCCAAGATCTACGCCTCTTTCCTTCTTTGACAGCCAAGGAGAATATACTGCTCAAGAACCGACTGACAGGCTATTTCTCCTCCCAGCAAATCAGCGAACTACTTGCACGGGTAGGGCTTGCCCATAAGCAGGATACCCCTGTGGCTACCCTCTCCTTAGGACAACGCCAACGTGTCGCCTTCCTGCGTGCCTTAGCCCAACCCTTCGAGGTGCTCCTTCTGGACGAGCCTTTTAGCCATCTAGATGAGGCCAACACCCATGTGCTCTGTGAGATCCTAAACGAAGAACTCTCCCAAAGAGGGGCTACCCTACTGATGACTGCCCTAGAGACCAACGCGCTGCTAAATTATGACCAAGTCCTACAGCTCTAAAATTCTGATGTATGCTCTATAAGCTCCAACGAAAAACGCTCCCCAAAGCCCAACTCCTCGGCTATAGCTTCGCCTTGATGGTAGCTCTAACACTATTAGGGGGCATTTGGCAACTCTATAAGGACGTAAAACCCTTGTTAGAGGAGCAAACAGATATATTTTCAAGTAACTATGCAGTAGTGAGCAAGCCCATTTCAGCAGTAAGCTCACTTGAGAAGGAAAGCATCTACTTCACTCCCCAAGAACAAGAGGCCTTGCAAAAAGAGTCCTTTGTCAAGAGTATGGCGCCCTTTTCAGTGGCTACCTTTAAGATCATGGCCTATACACATGAGGGAGAGGGCGAATTGCCGTTATTTGCTACCGACCTTTTCTTTGAGAGTATTCCCGACAAGTATATTGATGTTCAGAGCGACCAATGGCAGTGGACTCCCTCTCGATCCTTTGTCCCTATCATCATTCCTGAGAACTATCTATCCCTTTATAACTTTGGCTTTGCCGAAAGCCAAGGACTGCCTGTGCTCTCCAAGGGACTTATTGACAAACTCACCTTCGGCCTTCGCCTCTCTGGCAATGGCAAGGAAGCAATATTCTCCAGCCGTATTGTGGGCTTCTCTGCTAAAATCAACTCTATTCTCGTCCCAGAAGACTTCCTCGCTTGGGCTAACCAGACTTATGGGACACCCGCCTCACGTGTCTCTCGCCTTTTAGTGGAGTTCCATGACCCCTCACAGCAGGAGATATTGACCTACTTCAAGGCTCATAACTACACCATAAGCAAGGACGAGTTGGAACTGAGCAAAATGCGCTTTTTCTTCTCCTCTGCCCTTTGGACGGTAGTAGGGATTGCCTTACTGATATTGTTACTATCCGTAGCAGTGGTTATCCTTAGCTTGCATCTGGTCTTGCAGCGCAATAGGGAGCAAATCCGCTCGCTGCTTTCCATTGGCTACACACCTAGGCAGATAGCCCGTTACTATCAGTGGGTTGTCTGTCTCTTTACACTGGGGGCTATTATCGCCGCCTTAGTGCTCTGCTACGTGCTGCGTAACCTCTATATGGCCAAGCTCTCCCAGCTCTTCCCCATCTCCCCTACCAACTTTACCCTGCCCTTAGCCGCTTTTGCTTTGGCCATAGTGTTATGTGTCCTCTATAGCGTGATACTTGTTAGGGGGGTGAAAAATGAAAAGTAATCATCAGTTATTGATTATTAGTTAACAGTTTGTTAATAATATTAAAATCTTAAAAGAAATGCCTTACTTTTGTAACTTCCTATAAGGCTGCATTATGAGAAGTAATTTTGAATTTCTAAAAGATATTGAACCCCTCCTACTCTATCGTATTGCTTATTTGGCAGAGACTTACCTATATACCGACCCAAATGGCTGCTTGATGAAGCTACGCCAATTTGCTGAAGTTATGGTCAATGAGGTCTTTCAAATAGAACATATTGCCCTGCCTTATGATAACAATCAGGCCAATAGAATCAGTGTCCTTAAGCGGGAAGGAATTATAGAACACCAGTTAGGTAGTATTCTTAACCAATTACGACAGCGAGGGAATGAAGCCGTTCATGCTGGCTTTGACTCGGTTTCCTCTGCTAAAACAAACTTGCAAATGGCCTACCATCTGGCTCAGTGGTATGCCTTGAGTTATGGGGAGGGAACCGGAGGACATACCTTTGTCATGCCCAAAGAAGAGGATATACCCAATGTCGCCGACCTACAAGCCGAGAAGGAAGCCCAAGAGCAGCAGATCAAAGCCCTTACCGAGCAGCTCATTGAGCTACAAAAGCAACAGAGTTATTGGGAAGCTGCCCAGACCAAAGAGTTTATAAATGCTCAAAAAGAGCGCGCACGCCGCACCCTACAATACGCAAAGGATCTCCAGCTTTCAGAGGCCGAAACACGAAAACTCATTGATGCACAGCTGTGTGAAGCAGGCTGGCAGGCCGACACAGAACTCTTACGTTATAGCAAAGGTACCCGCCCACAGAAGGGGAAAAACCTTGCTATTGCCGAATGGCCTACTGACAAAGGCTTTGCCGACTACGCCCTTTTTGCGGGGTTGCAGTTGGTAGGTATTGTAGAGGCCAAGGCAAAACACAAAGATATTTCAAGTATCCTCTCCAACCAATGCAAGGACTACGCCACTCATATCAAAAAAGAACATGCCTGCTATCTCATTGGAACATGGGGTGACTATCAGGTGCCTTTTCTTTTTTCCACTAATGGACGGCGATACCTCAAACAGATAGAAACCAAATCTGGCATTTGGTTTTTGGATGTGCGACGTGAGGAAAATATCCCCAAGGCACTACAACACTGGAAAAGTCCTCAAGGCCTCTTGGAAGATTTGGCACAGGATATAGAGCGAGCCACTCAAAGCCTTGCGCAAACCCCTTACGACCTACTGAGAGACCCCAACGGACTCAACCTACGTCCCTACCAAATCCGCGCCGTAGAAGCTACCGAAAAAGCCTTAGCTGAAGCGCGTCGCTCGGTGCTCCTCTCTATGGCCACAGGGACAGGAAAGACACGCACCCTGCTGGCGATGATCTATCGCTTTTTGGCTGCCAAGCGCTTTAAGCGTATCTTGTTCTTAGTGGATCGCAATGTCTTAGGAAAGCAGGCGCTTGATGTGTTCAAGGATGTAAAACTGGAAGACCTACAGACACTCTATAATATCTATCCTATTAACTCACTAAGTGAGAAAACAATAGAGAAAGAAACCAAAATACAACTCAGTACGGTACAGGCTATGGTAAGGCGTATTCTCTATAATGAAGGAGAGCAAATGCCAACTGTATCGGATTACGACTTGGTAATCGTTGATGAGGCACACCGTGGTTATATCCTTGATAAAGAGATGAGTGAAGATGAATTTGCTTTTCGCGATCAAGACGACTTCACCAGCAAATATACCATGGTTATAGACTATTTCGATGCGGTGAAAATAGCGGTTACTGCTACCCCTGCCCTACACACTACCCAGCTCTTTGGCAAACCTGTCTTTGAGTATTCTTATCGCGAAGCTGTATTGGACGGATTTTTAGTAGATTATAACCTTCCTCACCATATTTTTACCCAACAGCGTATAGAAGGGATTCACTTTGCTAAAGGAGAAACCGTACAGGTATATGACGCTGAGAAAAACGAGGTGATAGATTTGTCAGAAATACCTGACGAACTGAACTTTGAGGTAGAACAATTCAACCGAAATATCATCGTAGAAGGGTTTAACCGTGCTGTATTGGAGGAAATTTCTCAATTCTTAGACCCTACTGGCGAAGGAAAGACCCTTATTTTTGCGGTAGATGATGCCCATGCCGACCTTGTGGTGAAGATTCTCAAAGAAATCTATGCTGAGCAAGGGGTAGATAACGATGCTATCCAAAAGATAACAGGTAGCATAGGAGATAAAAAGCGGGTAGAAGAGGCAGTTCATAAGTTTAAAAACGACACTTATCCCAACATAGTGGTAACCGTAGACCTACTTACCACAGGGGTAGATGTTCCTGAAATTACCGCTTTAGTATTCTTGCGTTTTGTAAGATCTCGTATCCTTTTCCACCAGATGATCGGACGCGCTACCCGCCTTTGTCCTAAGATAAACAAGGAATATTTTGATGTATATGACCCCGTGGGTGTCTTTGATTTCTTTACAGAAGTCTCTGAAATGTCGCCTATTGTGGTCAACCCCAGCACTACCTTAGAAGATATCATCAATGGCTTTGAACATACCGAAGACCCTGAGCTAATTGCCAAATATACCCAACAGCTCTTAGGCCGATTGCAACGACGCGCAAAGAATATTAGCCAACAGGATTTCGACTATTTCTGTAGCCTAAGTCAAGGCGTGTCTCCCAAGGATTTTTTAACCTCTCTTAAAAACACACCCTCCGAAGAAGTAAAGTCTTTTGTCAGAGAAAACATAAAAGCAATTGCATGCCTGTTCCATTCTCAAGCTAAGACGGTAAAGTACAAATATATCAGTGACAAGCCCGATGAGGTTTGCGAACACTATGTAGGCTATGGTAAGACTGAAAAACGCCCAGGGGACTATATAGAACAATTCTCAGCCTATATAGCGGAGAATCGCAATAAGCTCACCGCCCTGAACCTGCTCTGTACGCGCCCTTCGGAGCTTACTCGTAGTGACCTCAAGCGTCTTTACCTAGAAATGGCGCAAGAGGGCTATACCCTGAAAGAGCTGAATAAGGCATGGAACAATGCCAAGAATGTAGAGATCACCGCCGACCTCATTGGTATGATACGTACCTTAGCCCTAGGCAATGCCTTAGTGGATTATAAAATTCGCTTGGACAATGCTTTTGAAAAACTCAAACAGACACACAGCTTCAATGCTATGGAAACCAAATGGCTCGACCGTATCAAGACCTTCCTAGAGAAAGAACAATATATTGAAAAGGCTGACTTTGATACGGGTGCCTTCCAAAATGCAGGAGGCTACGAGAAGATTAATAAGGTATTTAAAAACCATTTGGGAGAAATTGTAGATGAATTAAAGGAATATTTGTTTATGGAGAGATAATTAAGACACTCCTAAATAGAGTAAATTCTATAGAAAAACAGTAAACAGAGAAAAAATATCTTCATGAAAGTATCAAAAAGAGTAAGAAAGATAAATTTAGAAATATAGAAAAATAATATGACTACACGAGAAATATACAAATGCTTTATTTCTTCCCCAGGAGACTGTGAAGAAGAAAGAAAAATATGTGAAAAAGTTATTGAAGAACTTAATAAAGGATTGGCTAAACACTTAAATATTAATTTTGAATCATTTATGTGGGAATATGATGTCCTGCCCGATATGGGAAAAAATGGACAGGAAATAATAGATGAACATATTAAAGACTCTAATTATGATATATTTATTGGCATAATGAAAAATAGATATGGTCAACCTACAAAAAAGGCAGGAAGTGGAACAGAACATGAGTTTAATGATGCCTTATTAAGAAAAGAAGGCAATAGCCAAGTTCCTCAAATACTATTCTTTTTCGGAAAAGAAATGGTTGACCCTGATAAATTTGATAAAGAACAATATGATAAGGTAAAAGAGTTTAAAAACAAAGTTAGAGGTTTAGGTATCTATACAGATTTTGATAGCATTACTACTTTTAAAGAATTATTAAAAAATCAACTAGAATTATTTATTAAACAAAAGTCCTCTATTGAAAATGCTGAACAAAAAGTAAGTCAGGTTGATGGTATCTTAAAAAAATTAGAATCTGATTTAGAAGAGTCTTTAAAATCTTACAATGAAAAGAGTCCTATTTGGATCGATCCTATTATTAGTTCAAAAAAAGAAATACCTAATAATCCCTCCAATAATGGAGATTATAGAATAGAGATAAAATCAATAATAGAATCCCCTAATAACATTATTATTAAAGCACCCTCTGAATTTGGTCTAACTTCTTTGGCACATTATATGAAATTAGAAGCTTGGAAAGTTGGTAAAATTTTTCTATATATTGATGCTAAAACTACAAAGAAACATAAAATTGTAAAAGATATTAATCAATTAATTAAAAATGATTATTTAGGTAATTTAAAAAAAATCGATTGTATCTTGTTAGATTCTATCTGTATCGAAGAAAATGGAATTATGCAAATGATTAAAAATGTATGTGATGAATTCCTAGATATACCTATTATCATTTTCAACACGATAGAAAATAATTTTTTCTTGAAATCAGATGAAGATGATAAAGTCGAAATAAAGAGGCCATTTCAACCATTATATCTATTACCTTTACAGCAAAATGATGTAAGGAAAATAGTAGTCAATTATTCTCGACAAAAATTATTGGAAGAAGATGATGATATTATATTAAACAAGGTTACAAAAGATTTAGAAGCTCTAAATTTACACAGAACTCCTAAAAATTGTATTTCAATCTTAAGAGCCTCATCAAAAATAGGATCAAATTATAGTCCTGTTAATCGAACAAGGTTATTAGACATAATTTTAAATACTATTTTTGAAGAATATGAAATTCCAACTTATCACAATAAAAAGCCAGATGTAAAAGATTGTAGTTTTGTTTTGGGTTATTTATGTGAAGTATTAACATTGAGGAATGATTTTGAATTTTCAGAAGACTTTTTCAAGTCCACATTAAGAAATTTTTGCAATGAGAATTTTATAGAATTAGATTTGACTTATTTACTTAATATTTTAGTTAATAATTCAATTATTGGAAAAAACTATAATTCATACTATTTCAAAAACTCATATTGGGTATTTTACTTTCTTGCTCATAGAATGAATATGAGTAAAGATTTCTTAGAAAAAATATATACTGATAAAAAATATATCGATTTTCCTGAAATTATAGAGTTCTATACAGGTATAGATAGGAATAAGGCTGACGCTTTGGAAACATTAAATAGAGATATTGAAGAAACTTTATTTACCATTAGAAATAAGGTGAAAATACCTGATATTAATCCATTTAAGTCTATATCTTGGAATCCAGATGTCAAAGCAATGGAAAAAGAGGAAGCTAAATTTAGTGAAGATATAATTTCGTCTGGATTACCTGATGAAGTCAAAGATAAATATGATGATAGAAATTACAACCAAATTAGACCCTATAATCAGGTAATTAACTCTGTCATGCGAGATTATTCTTTTTTGGTTTTAATGAGACAAATATCTGCTGCTTCTCGAGCTCTGAGGAATAGTGATTATGTAACATCAAATACAAAAACAGAATTATTAGATAAGATAATGCAATCTTGGAATGAGATAAATAAGCTTTTAATTGTATTATCTCCTTTACTTGCAGATAAGGGAGATGTTGCATTCGAAGGTGCTCGGTTTCTCTTAAATGAAGAAGATTTTAACATTCAAGATCCTAATTCAAAAAGGTTAGATGTATTATTAGCTGTTCCAACAAATGTTGTCAGATTTTTCAAAGATGATTTATTTTCATCAAAAATGGGACCTCTACTAATAAATAGGGCAAAAATAGAAACTAATAGTTTAATAAAACATGAACTTATGTTATTGTTAATAGCAGAAAGACCTCAAAAATGGAGGGATACTATTGATAATTACATAGTTAGCCTTGACAAAAATTCTTTCTTTCTATCAGGTATTTTATCAGCTTTAAATTTTAATATCGATTATAAAGCTACTGAAGCCGAAGATATAAGAAGCCTTAAATTTTTATCAAGAAAATGTAGAGCCAAACACCTATTTAAAAAAAATAATCCAAGTTTAGGATTAATGAATCGGCTAATTTAATTAAGTGAAATTTTAAAGTCCCTCAAATTTTGAAAGCCTTTTTTAGATTATATAGTCAATCAAAAAAGACTTCTCAAATTAGTATAAGCAACTATGGGGGCAAAGTCACGTAAGCGAGTATGTCTGGCAATTCGCCCTTCCTAAAGCAAATTATCACTATGAACAACCAAGAAATTGTAGCCAAACTATGGGCACTGTGCAATGTGCTCCGTGATGATGGTATCACCTACCACCAATATGTAACAGAGCTGACCTATATCCTTTTCCTAAAGATGGCCAAGGAAACCAATTCCGAAGGGGAAATACCTGAAGCTTATCGCTGGGACGCTCTTGTGAGCAAAGACGGTATAGAACTAAAGAAATTCTATAAGGAGCTGTTAGAACACTTGGGCGAACAGTGCCGAGGGAGGATTCAGGAAATCTATGCAGGGGCTAAATCCAATATAGAAGAACCTAAAAACTTGGAAAAAATCATCAAGACCATTGATGCTCTTGATTGGTATTCTGCCAAAGAAGAAGGCTTGGGTAACCTATACGAAGGCTTGCTGGAGAAGAACGCCAACGAAAAGAAATCAGGGGCAGGACAGTACTTTACCCCTCGTGTACTCATTGATGTAATGACGGAACTCACCCATCCGCAAGCTGGCGAACGCTGTAATGACCCTGCCTGCGGTACTTTTGGCTTTATGATTGCCGCTGACAGGTATATAAAAGACCAAACCGATGACCTTTTCTCCCTCTCCCAAGAACTACAAGAGTTCCAGATCAATGAGGCTTTCTCAGGGGGTGAATTGGTGCATGAAACCCACCGCTTGGCACTGATGAACGCCATGCTGCACGACATCAAAGGACCTATACAACTCGGCGATACCCTTTCTTCCTTAGGCAAGCAGATGACAGGCTATGATGTAGTACTGACCAATCCGCCCTTTGGCACCAAAAAAGGGGGCGAACGCGCTACCCGCGACGACCTTACCTTCCCCACTTCCAACAAACAGCTGAACTTCCTGCAGCATATCTACCGCAGCCTCAAGAAGGGCGGACGTGCCGCCGTAGTACTCCCTGATAATGTGCTCTTTGTAGATGGCGACGGCGAACGTATCCGCAAAGACCTCATGGAAAAGTGTAACCTACATACCATCTTGCGCCTACCTACGGGAATTTTCTATGCCCAAGGGGTCAAGACCAATGTGCTCTTCTTCGAGCGAGGACTTTCGGACAAAGGCAATACCCAAGAGATTTGGTTCTATGACCTACGTAGTAATATGCCTAACTTTGGAAAAACCAATCCCCTCAAGCGGGAACACTTTGACGAGTTTGTACAGTGCTACCAGCGTGATAACCGCCATAAGCGCCAAGAAACGTATAGTGAGGAAAATCCCCAAGGCAGATGGCGCCGATACACCTATGAGGAAATCTGTGCCCGCGACAAAACAAGCCTTGATCTGAGCTGGATACGTCAAGGTGAAGAAACCGAGGAAATACCTCTAAACGAACTCATAGCTACTATGGAGGAAAAAGCAGCCAAAATCACTGAAGCTATTGCACAACTAAAAGCCATTATGGGAGATGAGTAGTAAAAAGCCTAAAGACATCATACGAGCTTCCGTAGCGGAGTACCTAACCTTTGTCACCGCTACAGGAGAGAGCAATATCCAAAGCCTCTATGCCGACGAAAATGTATGGCTTTCCCAAAAAATGATGGGATTGCTCTATGGCGTAGAAATCCCTACTATCAATTATCATCTAAAGAAGATATTTGAAGACGATGAATTAGACGAGAATTCAGTTATTAGAAATTTTCTAATAACTGCCGATGATGGGAAAACCTATAATACCAAGCATTATAATCTATCAGCGATTATTGCGGTAGGCTACAAGGTCAATTCGGAAAGGGCGGTGCAGTTCCGCAAATGGGCTACGCAAATCATAGAAGAATTTACCATCAAGGGCTTTGCCATGGATGATGAACGGCTGAAAAACGATGGAACCCTACTAGGAAAGAAGTATTTCGAGGAACAGCTACAACGTATCCGCGAAATACGCCTCTCCGAACGCAAATTCTATCAGAAAATCACCGACATTTACGCTACTTCCATTGATTACGACCCTAAATCATCCGCTACCCAACGTTTTTTCGCTACAGTACAGAACAAACTACATTGGGCTATCCACGGACATACCGCTGCCGAGGTAATTTACGAGCGTGCCAATGCCGAAAAACCTCATATGGGGCTGACCATGCCCCAAAGGGGAAAATCTATCCCTTTGATGTGGTCGTAGCTAAGAACTACCTTACCGAAGATGAGATGGCACAGCTACAGCGTTTAGTCTCTGCCTACTTGGATATGGCAGAAGATATGGCCATAAGACATATCCCGATGACCATGAGCGATTGGGAAGTACGCCTCAACCGCTTTTTAGAATTTGCCGACCGAGAGGTCTTACAAGACACTGGTAAAATCACCGCCGAGATCGCTCATACACACGCCCTAGCGGAGTTTGAAAAGTATCGTATCGTACAAGACCGCCTCTTTCAGTCGGATTTTGATAAATTTATTGACTCATGAACACTAAGCAATTACGAAAAACCATATTAGACCTTGCCATACGAGGGGAGTTGGTACCCCAAGACCCCACCGATGAACCTGCCTCTGCACTCTTGGAGCGTATTCGTGCGGAGAAAGAGCAGCTTATCAAAGATAAAAAGCTCAAACGAGACAAAAAAGAAAGCGAACCAATTGATGAAGTCCCCTTTGAACTTCCAGAGGGATGGGAGTGGTGTAGGTTGGGGGAGATAGCCTATATAGCAGCAGGAAGTACCCCCGAAAGTTCCTCATTTGTTGATAAAGGAATACCATATTTAAAAGTTTATAATTTGCGAAATCAGGCTATTGACTTTGATTACAAACCTCAGTATATTAAGGAATCTATTCACAATGGGATACTAAAACGCTCAAAAACAGAAATAGGAGATCTTATAATGAATATAGTAGGGCCTCCTTTAGGAAAGTTGGCTATTATACCTACATCTTTGCCTGAAAGTAATTTTAATCAAGCAGCCGTACTTATACGTCCCTATCTTTATAAAAACATCATCAATAAATATTTGTTCTACTTTCTGTCTGAAATGTCAGAAATCAATTCTATATCAACCAAAGGTTCAGCAGGACAGATAAATATTTCTTTATCTCAATCTAAGAATATGAGAGTTCCTCTCCCCCCTCTCGCAGAACAACACCGTATTGTTGAAAAAATAGAGCAGCTGTTTGCTCTTGTGGATACTATAGAAACCCATAAAGAGCAGCTCAAATCCGATGTTAAGCAGGCTAAAATTCAGGTGCTCAACTATGCCATAGCGGGCAAACTCACTCACCAAGACCCTAACGATGAACCTGCAGAAGCACTTCTTAAGCGTATAGGCAAAACAACTGCCGCTGATACCCCTTATGAGAAGTTGCCAAAGGGATGGGCGTGCACACAATTACAAGTGCTTTGTCAACTCTTAGACGGAGAGAAGAAAGAGGCTGTCTCACTACCTTATTTAGATGTTGCCTTTCTAAGAGGAAGAACAGAAAGTAACTATAAAGAATCTGGTAGATATATTCCTAAAAATACTCATCTTATTTTGGTAGATGGAGAAAATTCAGGAGAAATATTTACCACTACCACAGAGGGTTATCAAGGGAGTACATTAAAAATCCTCAATATTTCTAAAGAAATAAATGAGCAATATCTATTCTATGTACTTAAGAAAGAACAACAACTTTTTAAAGAATCAAAGACAGGTTCCGCTATCCCTCACCTAAACAAGAAATTGTTCAAGGAGTTAAAGGTCTTACTTCCTCCTCTTGCAGAGCAACACCGTATCGTTCAGCAAATAGAAAACTACTTTACAGTTTTTGACCAAATAGAAAACGAATTAGCATAGGGGCGAATGACCATCTATGAGTGAATTGCATTCAAGGGCGAATGGCCATTCGCCCCTACGGCTTACCAATTGACAACCGTATCTACAATGGCTTGCTGCTCGCTGGCAGTACGCCTGAGATAGATACGAGTGGTCTCAATACTTTCATGTCCCATAAGGTCGGCAAGGAGCGTAAGGTCATTGAAGCGCTCTAAAAAGTTCTTAGCAAACCTATGTCTGAAAGAATGGGGATATACTACCTTAGGATTAAGCTGGTACTTATAAGCAAAGACTTTGAGCTGTTGGGCAATACCCCGTGGAGTGATACGTTTACCAAAGCGATTAAGAAAGATATAGCCCGAAGTAATCCCTTTTTCTTTAAGCCATAGGCTACTTTCCTCACGTAAGAGCTTAGGAATGTATAAGCGGCGTATCTTACCTCCTTTGCTATAAAGATCCAAATAGCCTTGAGTGAGGTGTTCTGCTTTTATCTGAATCAACTCACTCACACGTGCCCCTGTAGCAGTAAGAAACCATACGAGAAAATACCAATCCTCATACCCATCTTTTTTGAGTTGTGCCTTTAGGAACAGGTAATCCGCAAGACTAATCACATGCTCTAAAAAGTTCTTTTGCTGTACCTTTACAAAGGACATTTTCAGAGCGCCTTTCTTGACGAAGTCTAAGTACTTGTTAATCGCCTGCAAACGAAGGTTGACGGTTTGTGCTTTGTACTTGTCCAGCAGAAAATTCTTGTAAGCCATCAGGTTTGGCTTGTTGATAACTGGGTATTTTTCTAAGAAATACCTCACTGTCCACACATACGAGTCTATCGTATTAGGAGCCAAGTTGCTTTTCAGTAGAAAAGACTTGAATTGTTCTATCATTTCTTTAAAATTTAGAAATGATAATAAACGAACTTTTTACAAATTACTTTCTATGGTATCTAAAAAAGAAAAATAGTTTTCTATTTTTTCAACTATACGGTGCTGTTCTTGTAAAGGAGGGAGAGTAATAAAAAGTGTTTCTATATTTGTTTTTGTAATTTGAGGTTGAGCAGAACCTGTAATAATATTTTTCATATTGGTATTCTCTAGATAATAGAACAAATATTTTTTAGATAAATAGGAGTTCAAAGGAGTGACAACCATTGCATTCCCTGTTATCCAAGATTTAGGTTCAGTTATATTGACTGTTCCACAAGTTGCTCCTCTACAAGTCACTGCTATTTCTTCAGAATCGTGATTATATTTATCATAATATCCTATTATGCCATTAGCACCAAAAACCTTATATTTCCCTGTATCTGATATTTCTTTAGTTGTTATTGTCTTCGGTTGATATATGTTACACACTTCCCCCAGCCTACACCACGCCCATCCTTTTGGCAACTTCTCATAAGGGGTAATATGTACTCATTGTCGCATTTGCTTCTCCCCTAATTTGTGGCACTATTTTTGTGGTCTCTACAAGCCCCCCACGCTGGCGCGAGCTTGCAGCTCGTGCCCTTTAATAATGTGAGTTCGAACGTAAACAAAATTATATTTTTTCTCCCACAAAGCCAGCGAGTGCTCACAGCTGGGTATGTGAAACACGGATTTTCACAGAGAGAATAACACAACAACTAAGTATAACTCTTTAATTTCCACGGATAAATAAGGCCTTTGCCCTTATAAAAATCTGTGTAAATCACAACAGCACAATTACACAAACATAGAAAATCTGTGAAATCCGTGAAAATCCGAGGGAGCTTTCGTTATATCAAACTCACGTTAAATAAAGAAGACAACAAGTCATCTCTCTATGTTATAAGGAATGATGTCCGATAAAATAGTCATCTATTATTTGTACAAATAAAAGCCTACAATATCAGTAATCTGTAACCCAAAACTCAAAACTATGAAAAAATATCTCTTGTGCCTTCTGATAATCCTCTCCGCTTGCCAGCCTAAAAAGGAAGAGCAAGCCACAACCTCCCCTACTCCTACTGCGCAGGAGCAAGTACCCATCAGGCAAGAGGCCGATAACCAAGAAAACACAACACAAGCACCCACTACCCGCCCCGATTTCCCCATCGGCTCGGTAGTATATGTATTAGGCAAAGAAGATGCTAGCCCAGCCCCTGAAAAGGAAGACCAGCCCCAAACGGAGGATTTCGCCTTGGGAACCAAATTGGAAATAGTAGGCGAAGAAGGCCCCTATTACAAGGTCAAAAAGGGAACACATGAGAGCTATGTTCTCAAAAGCGAAGTAGGTTATAAAGATGAGATCTTCTCCCCTGAAGAGCTAGAGCAAGTCAGCTACCTCACCGAATACAAAGGTACTACGCGCATCCCTAAGGATTTGGATAATATCTCTGAGTTTTTCTCTATCTCCCTCATCTCCGAGGCCGACTATCAGCAGGCTTGGCAGCAGCGCCCAAAGCCTTTTGATAAGGGCGAGACAATTGAGAAAACAGGAAAAATCCTATCCCTGCCTTGCCAAAAGAAAAAAGTAAAATATGAGGACATCAGTCAGGACGGATTTAACGAGGCTATCTATAGCTATGTAGGCGAGCATAAGGACATAGAGCAATATATCGTACGTGTGACAGGCGCACAAGTGGTGCCTTATATACTCACCGATAAGGCCACAGGCAATGAGCTATATATGGACGGCTTTCCCTTGCTCTCAGCCGATAGAAAACATATTATCACCCTACATACCGACCCCATCAACGACGAAACCGATATCGCCCTCTACCGCATAGAGGGTACCGCTCCCCTGCGCCTTAAGACCATGGTCAAAGCCTCCTTGGCCTGGTGGCGATGTGCCATGAACCAGCAAACACCTGTTTTCTTAGGTGCAGACCAATGCCTCTATGCCGCCATCTACCCCATTGGCCTACCAGAAAACACAAGCAAACTACGCTATATCAAAACAAAGATTAATGATTAATGTCATTAATCATTGTTGGCATTAATCATTGTTGGCATTAATCATTAATCATTGCTGGCATTAATCATTAATTATTAATCATTTTCCGTAATACTTTCAAACTGTTCCCAAAAGTCTGGGAAGGACTTGCTTACCACTTCCATATCATTGATAATCAGCGATACTTTCAGTGATAGCGGTGCAAAAGCCATCGCCATACGGTGATCGCCATAAGTGTTGATAGAGACATTGCGAGGAATCTTGCGTGTGACTGTACTGCCAATCCATATTTCCTCTTGGGAGATATGCACCTCGGCATTTAGCTTCGTCAGTTCGTTCTTGAGTGCTTCCAATCGGTTGGTTTCCTTGATGTTAAGCGTATGTAAGCCACTCAAAAAACACTCTATCCCAAGACCAAAACAAGTAACCGCAATCGTCTGGGCTATATCAGGACAGTCCCTCAGGTTATAGGAGAATATAGGTGAGAGCAAGTCGCGCTCTTTAATAAGCTGTATCTTATCTCCCCAAAAGATAGTACGCACCCCGAAGGCTTGGTAAATATCCGCTACGATACGGTCGCCTTGCAGACTTCTCTCCTTATAGTGTTCCAAATAGAGCGAAGTCCCTATAGGGCTGAGTGCTACCATACTATAGAAATACGAAGCCGAACTCCAGTCGGGTTCCACCACTATTCTCTGAGGAGCAATGGCCATTGTATAGGGAATGGTAAAGGTATTCTCCTCATATGTCCCCTCTATACCCAGCTCATTGAGCAGCGAAAGGGTCATTCTAAGATAGGGAAAGGAGGTAATCTCTCCTTCCAATTGTAGGATTAGCCCATCGGTAAAGGACGGAGCCACAAGCAGCAAGGCCGAGATATATTGGCTGCTTACATTAGCTTTGATAGAGAGCAGACCGCCGCGTAGCTGCTTACCGCGAATATGCAAGGGCGGAAATCCCTCCGCTTTAGAGTAGTAGATATCTGCCCCCAATTGGCGCAAGGCATCCACCAAAATACCAATAGGGCGCTCCTGCATACGAGCCGAACCTGTCAAAAATATATCTTTGTCCTGGCAAGCGGCAAAGTAAGCCGTCAGAAAGCGCATAGCTGTGCCCGCATCTCCTATGTCTATGGTACTCTCGCCACAGTATAGTCCCTTATACATCGCCTCAGAATCCTTCGAGGGGGAGGCATTTTCTATTTGTAGTGTAGGATAAAGAGACTGTAGTAGCAGAAGTCGGTTGGTTTCACTCTTAGAGCCTCCTATAGTTAAGGTAAGGTTGTTGTCGTTCTTTAAGCGTTTTTTCTTTAGACGAATATCCATGTTGTATTTTAGAAAGTGCAAAAATACAAAAACTTTCAAAAAATAAAGACACAACTTGCTTGTTTTTGGCTACAAATTAACCTTTTTAACGTATACGAGCGTGGAAGAGAATAGAATAAAAGGCAGATACTAAACCCCACATTGCTAAAAATCATAAAACATTTCATTTATCCAATAAAAATTCCTATCTTTACACCTTGAAAGAAAATTAATGGTTAATGATTACGCCGATAATGATTGATACCAATGATCTGACGGACATTAATCGTTAATCATTAGTCATTAATCGTTAGTTAATGAATTGGCTATCAAAACTTTTCAAAGGAACATTCTCGGCTTCGCCAAGCCCTAACCCATATATGAAAGAACCACAGAAGGAACTCCCTATTGATGAGGCTTTTGTAAAAAACTTCAAAGATAAGGGGGGCATCTTTGTCTATGTAGAAAAGCGAGATGACCTCTCCAAGGTGTTCCAAACCATGGTCAGCGAAGCTGGCGAAGATACCTTCGTCTTTACCCATAATGAGCACTTAGACCAGCAGCTCTCGGCGGACTTTCCCGATTGTTTTGTTACCAATGACCAGCTCGCTACTCATTTTTTGACCGATTGCGAATATTTGGTAGCCGAAGAGGGTTCCATCATGTTCTCCTCTCGACAACTGGGACAAAAACGTCTGGACGAACTCCCCTCTACCCTGATTGTAGTGGCTAAAATCAGCCAAATCGTCGCCACCCTGATGGACGCCATGGGCGGACTTAACCGACAAGTACACCAGGAACGACCCAATAATATTCGTACCCTCAGAGCTTTTACGCCCCCTGAGGAAAAAGATTCTATCTTCTACGAAAACTGTTACCGAACCACATATCTACTCCTTTTGGAGGACTTAAATACAAACGAATGAACGAATTACTAAAACGCTGTATCACAGGCATTATATACGTGTTCCTACTCCTTACAGCCATTATGCTCTCCAATGCCGAGGCCTTCGGCTTCCTTTTCCTTGTCTTCGGGCTGATATGCCTATTCGAGTTCAAGCGATTGGTTCGCCTTACAGGAAGCACCATTTACCTGATTTTTCTATCCCTTTGGTGGTGCTTTAACTATCTGATTCCCATAAGCGAATTCGGAAGCAACCTCTTTGTCTATCTACTGCTTTTGGCAGTCATCTCCACCGATATTTATTTGGTGTTTTACCTTTACAAAAAGGAAAATGTCAAGTATGAGACCTGGCAGAAATTCCTCTTAAACCTATTCTATGTAGGGGGAGGCTGCCTATTCATCTCGCTACTTTACAAATGGGAGATTTATAAGAACGAACAAGAGTTGTCCAATACCTTTGCTTTTTGGGAATTTTCCCAGTGGCGCTTCTCCGAGGCTTTCTCCGAGGCGCAACATACCATGATTGCTATCTTAGCCATTATCTGGGCGAGCGATAGCTTTGCCTATGTCTCAGGTCGTTTCTTAGGCCGTACCAAGCTCTTCCCTTCGGTCTCTCCCAAAAAGACGGTGGAGGGCTTCATAGGAGGACTTGTGGGCGCCTTGCTTATTGCGGCATGGCTCTCCCTATATAGCAACAAAGAGCTATGGAAATGGCTGATCGTAGCTGCGGTATTGGTAGTAACGGGCACCTTGGGCGACTTGGTAGAGTCTAAGTTCAAGCGTGTGGCAGGCAAAAAGGATAGCGGCACCATACTCCCAGGGCATGGGGGCTTGCTCGATAGGCTCGATAGCCTTATTTTCGCTTCTCCCTTTGCCTTTATCACCCTCTTGGTGCTTTCATATTTTTAGACTTAATGGACAAAAATGTTGCCCACGCTGGCGCGAGCTTGCAGCTGGTGCCTTCTAATAATAGTCGATCAGAAATAGTTTGTGAAAAATTAGCATGAGCAGGTGTAGGGTCGAATGGCAATTCGCCCTTTATGTAGGGCAAGACCCCACGCTGGCGCGAGCTTGCAGCTCGTGCCCTAATAATGCGGATCAATAGTTAAAAATATCAGTATAATCTAATTCGTTAAGACGCAATAAATTGCGTCTCTATGGATAACTACGCTCATCAGGAGTTGTCTTAGCCAGCGTTAGGGTAGAGACGCAATTTATTGCGTCTTAGAAAGTTAGCAAATAATATTTTAACTATTGACCACGCTAGTGCGAGCTTGTAGCTCGTGCCCTCTAATAATAGCCAAACAGAAATAGTTTACGAAAAATTAGCATGAGCAGATGTAGGGGCAAAGTCCGCGAAAGCGGAGTATGTGAGCAATTCGCCCTTGAAAAAGAGCAAAGAAAATAGTTGCCTTTTTGTTTGTTTATTCCTACAATATTCCTTACCTTTGTAGAAAATTTAGTTGTTAGTTGTCAGTTGTTAGCTGTTAGTCGTCGGTTGTTAGTTCTAAGAACTAATCACTAACCACTAATCACTAATCACTAATCACTAACCACTGATAAATTAAATAATAATGGACGTACAAAAAATTATGGCCTCTTTGGAGGCAAAACACCCAGGAGAAAAAGAGTACTTGCAAGCAGTACACGAAGTGTTGGAATCCGTACAGGAGGTCTATAACCAACATCCTGAATTTGCTAAGGCAAAAATCATTGAGCGTATTGTAGAGCCTGATCGTATCCATACCTTCCGTGTGGATTGGGTTGATGACAAGGGAGAGGTACAATCCAACCTCGGTTATCGTGTGCAGTTCAATGCCGCTATCGGGCCTTACAAAGGTGGTATCCGTTTCCACAAAGCGGTAAACCCTTCTATGCTAAAATTCTTAGGTTTCGAACAAACCTTCAAGAATGCACTTACTACCCTCCCTATGGGCGGTGCCAAAGGAGGATCTGACTTTGACCCAACAGGTAAGTCCGATGCCGAAATTATGCGTTTCTGCCAAGCTTTCATGCTCGAATTGTGGAAATACATAGGTCCTGATACCGACGTACCAGCAGGTGACGTAGGCGTGGGTGGCCGTGAAATCGGTTATATGTACGGCATGTACAAAAAATTGGCTCATGAATACAATACAGGGGTACTCACAGGTAAGGGTATCAACTGGGGTGGCTCCCTTATCCGTCCAGAAGCAACGGGTTATGGAGCGCTTTATTTTGTAGACCATATGCTTAAAAAGCTCGGCCGCGATATCAAGGGACAACGTGTAGTGGTTTCTGGTTTCGGTAACGTGGCTTGGGGTGCTTCTGAAAAAGCTACCCAATTGGGTGCTAAAGTAATCGGTCTCTCTGGACCTGACGGATGTGTGGAAGTACCTGGTGGTATGACTCAAGAAATGATTGACTACCTACTCGAACTCCGCGCTTCTAACCGCAATATCGTAGCACCTTTCGCTGAGAAATTCGCTAAAGAAAGCAAATTCACCGCAGGTAAAAAAGCATGGATAATCCCTTGTGATATCGCCTTGCCTTGTGCTTTCCAAAACGAATTGAACGGAGATGATGCCAAAACCCTTATCGCCAATGGCGTAAAACTCGTAGCGGAAGTATCCAACATGGGTTGTACTCCTGAGGCTATCAAGGCTTTCCAAGATGCTAAATTGCCTTTCGCTCCAGGTAAGGCAGTCAATGCAGGAGGGGTAGCTACTTCAGGTCTCGAAATGACACAGAACGCAGCTCACCTTTCTTGGACTTCCGAAGAAGTAGATGCTAAGTTACACCAGATTATGGAGTCTATCCACAACGCTTGCCTCAAATACGGACAAGAAGATGGTTACATCAACTATGTAAAAGGAGCCAACATCGCTGGTTTCATGAAAGTAGCTCACGCTATGCTTGACCAAGGAGTGATTTAATAATTGAATATAGTTGTCTTCAAAAAAGGCTGTCTCGCTTTATGAGGCAGCCTTTTTCTTATAGCTTGAGCTTAATACCTCCGTTGAAAACAAAACCGTCCAAGGGAGCATAGATATCTTTGAATACGGGAGCACGCTCACTACCTGTATAGATACTTCCAAAACGGGTCTGACGTACATCCAAGAAGTTTTCAAAATTGATATAAACAGAACAATGTTTCCATAATTTCTCTACTATAAAACCTGTCATCCAGTAAGGATGCCCACGCTCTCCATCACTCAGCAGCTGTGAACTGAAATAATAGGCTTCTAACCCGATTTTCCACTTATCTTCCACTTCGTAAAACAAAATAGAGTTGGTACGGTGCTTAGCAGTAAGCAGATTGTCCGTAAAGACATCTCCCTCATGTAATTGAGTGTTGGTTAGGGTGTAACCCAAGAAAAGTTTGAAGTCTTTGTAACCTATTTTTACATTGGTTTCCAATCCTTTGGTGTGGATATGCCCTTCTATATTGGTTAGGTGATACTTCTTAGGTGATAGGTTTTCCAGCAATAGCGGATGGTCTAAGTAGGTATAGAAAAAGAGTTGATTGATACTCAGAGTCCATTCCTCTCCTAAAAGGGTCTGGTAATTAATATCAAAGTTGGCGCCATAACTCTTCTCCAACCGATTCTTTTGGCTACTCACAGGCAAGATGTTTTGATAATGAAATCGTTCGCTTTCCTCTGTGAATAAGGTAGGTGTTTTATACCCCAATCCGCCTGATATGCGGGAAGTGAGTTTCTCTGATAGGTGAAAGAGGCTGGCTAGCCTAGGAAGTACTACCCATCCATAGTCTTTGACAAAATCGGTGCGCAAACCACTTTCTATCTCCAACCATGGGGCGGTTTTCCAAGTATTTTGGGCAAATCCTCCTACAATCATCTCCTGCTCATCTCTCAAAGGGAAGGTAGTAAGAGGCTGTTCCTTAAAACGATGATCTAAAAGGGTTACTCCTATAATCCAGTCTGTTTTTTCTCTTTCCAAACCATAGAACCCTTCTGTAAAGCTGCTTAGCTGTGTTCCTGAAAAACGATAATCAGGCAGGACAATTTCTCTTTGGAAGTAGTTAATACTACTCTTTAGCTGGAATCGGGAATCCTCACTTATATGGTGGTCAAATGTTAGCTGGCCACCATAGCGATGAGTATTGTTTTCCTCAAAATAGTGATAGGCAGGGTCGGTATTGCCCCTTAAGTACTCTATATGTCCTCCTAACCGCTGCTCCATCATGGCATTTATCCCTATGTTCAGCGAGGTGTCTTCGTCAAAATAGAGGAATAGCTTGGGATTCACTACCCAGCGTTCAAAGCGAGGAATGGCAGAAAAGGGAGTGTCACTTGGTGCATAGGCTTGGTTTCTGCTATGAGAAGCAAAAAGAGTGGTACCTACATGATTGAATTTTTGTCCATAGAATGCATTCAAGTTTAATCCCTTAGCCGATGTGCCGTCTATATGAAAAAGTAGCTCTCTCGCTGGGGTAGGGGTCTTAGAGATCAGATTGACCAATCCTGCTATGGCACCTCCTCCATAGAGGGTGGAGCTGGTACCCTTGATGACTTCCACCTGCTTGAGGTCCAAGGGGGGCGTTTGCAGCAAACCCAAGCCACTGGCAGCTCCAGAGTAAGCAGGGAATCCGTCCTTGAGTATCTGGGTATAGCGCCCATCCAATCCTTGGATACGAATACCTGCATTGGCACTGATTGGAGAGGTTGTCTGTACTTGTATACCAGTGCTTTCACTCAGTAGCATCCGCAAATCACTGGGGCGCATGTTGGCTTTTTCATCTAGCTCTTCAGCTGTAATAAGCTCAATACGAGTAGGCACTTTCTCTATGGTACGGCTACTACGTGTGGAGGTGATAGTCAGCCCCTCCAGCTCGGTCTCTTCTTCCTCTAATTCAAGGATAAGAGGAATATTAGTCTGGGTAATAGTGTATTCAAGGCTTCTAAATCCAATAAAGGAGAATACCAGTACCTCTCCAGAGGCTGCTTTGATAGAGAAATCTCCTTGTTCATTGGTAGTAGTGCCTCTTGGAGTATCTTTGATGCGTATGGAAACGCCAAAAAGAGGTGTTTTATCCGTTGCGGAGGTAATATGTCCGCTTATTTTTTGCTCCTGCCCATAGAGGATACTACCGCCAAAGAGAACAAAGAGCAGTATAATGATATTTTTCATGGAATTTTATATGTAATAAATAGATAATGTTGGCACAAATTACAAAAACGCACCAGTCAAAGTAAAGTAGGGGCGAATGGCAATTCACCCTTATGTTGAAGAATTAAGCTATTTTAGGAGGAACCCAGATATTTCCCAAGTAGGAGGAATCTATAATAATATAGGGGTAGGAAATCAAGTGTTTGGTTTCTATAATAGGAGAAAGTGTTTCCAAGGGCGTCTCTTCAGAGACAGGAAGAGAAAGTACCATTTGGCAGCAATTGCAGATACATAGCGGGTTGCATAGGTCTATATCACCAGAAGAATGAGAGTGAGATGCACTCATCTCAGCCGTATCATTGCCCTCATATATAGGCATATCACTACATGGCAATACCAACAATGCCACAAGATAAAGACCTAATATGAATGCAATACTTTTCAAGTTCTGAGTTTTTATTTTGAGTTACTAATGACCCTTGCTGGTGCGAGCTTGCAGCTCGTACCTATGATTATAGAGCTTGTAGCTCCCATAGAGAGCCAAAAAATCTACCTAATGCAAGCTCGCGCCGGCAGAGGAGAATTGAATTTTAGTAGTCAGTTGCCAGTGACTAATCACTAACAACTGACCACTAACCACTATTTCTTCAGATAGTGGCTTACTATTCCCCAAGTGATAGCCGCCAATACAGCGGTTACTCCAGAGATAAAGAGCGCGCCCATAGCTGAGTAGCCATTGACAAACTTAAGGACTAAAAAGAGCAAAGCAAATAATCCCACACCAAAGATAACAGCCTGTGTTACAGCTTGTTTCTTCGCAGTTGCATTGGATAATGAATGTCCCATAATAGAAAGGATTTTATAGATGATTCTTTAGCTACAAATTTACGTGTTTATCTGTAGAAAAACAAGATATTTTTCGTATTTTTGCGCTTTATCACAACTAAGTGGTTAGTCTCTAATCATTAATCATTAATCATTAGTCATTAATCATTAATCATTAATCATTAGTCATTAGTCATTAGTCACTCGTCATTAGTCATTAAAGCTATGGTTCTACAGAAGATTGAAGCGCTCCGCAAGGAACTTAATGAGCACAACTACAATTATTATGTGCTCGATACCCCCTCTATTTCCGATTTTGAGTTTGACCAAAAACTCAAAGAATTACAGGAATTGGAGGCACAATA
The DNA here is from genome assembly GCF_000293175.1 of Capnocytophaga sp. CM59. Classification (NCBI taxonomy): domain Bacteria; kingdom Pseudomonadati; phylum Bacteroidota; class Flavobacteriia; order Flavobacteriales; family Flavobacteriaceae; genus Capnocytophaga; species Capnocytophaga sp. CM59. Next base: position 1,934 of record NZ_ALNN01000002.1, on the reverse strand, counting down.
TCCCCAGTACAAAGACCCTAACTCTCCTACGGTGAGGGTAGGGGGCGAGATTACCAAAAACTTCCCTACGGTAACCCACGAGTTCCGTATGTACTCCTTGGACAACTCTTACTCCAAGGAGGAGATAGAGGAATGGGAAAAGCGTGTCCTCAAGGGACTGGGTACAGACAAGGTGTCTTTCGTCTGTGAGCTTAAGTACGACGGGGCTTCCATAGACCTAACGTATGACCATGGCCAACTAGTGCAGGCGACTACTCGTGGCGATGGAGTGCAGGGCGATGAAATCACGGCCAATGTACGTACCATTCGCAGCGTGCCACTAGTCCTCAAGGGGGACTATCCTGACCATTTCCATATCCGTGGGGAGATTATCATCCTCAAGGAGGGCTTTAAGAAGATGAATGAGCAGCGTATAGCTGAGGGGGAAGACCCTTATATGAACCCTCGTAACACCGCTAGTGGAAGCTTGAAACTACAAGATACAGCCGAGGTCGCCAAGCGTCCTCTTGACTGCCTGCTTTACTATGTAGTGGGAGACAACCTGCCCGTAAATAACCAGTTCGACAGCTTACAGAAAGCCCGCGATTGGGGCTTTAAGGTACCCTCTCAATCCAAGCTATGCCACTCCACCCAAGAGGTGATGGACTTTATCAACTACTGGGATCAGCGCCGACATGATCTCCCTTACGAAACCGATGGAGTGGTCATCAAGGTCAATGACTTCCATGCCCAACAGGAATTGGGCTATACCGCCAAATCCCCCCGCTGGGCAATTGCTTATAAGTTTAAGGCAGAGGAGGTTACCACCACCCTAGAGAGTATCTCCTACCAGGTAGGGCGTACAGGGGCAATTACTCCTGTGGCCAATCTCGCTCCTGTGCTCTTGGCAGGTACCATAGTAAAGCGCGCCTCCCTGCACAATGCTGACCAGATTGCCAAACTGGATCTTCGCCTTGGTGACCAAGTATTTGTTGAAAAAGGCGGTGAGATTATCCCTAAGATTACAGGGGTGAAGTTGGAAGTGCGTCCGCAAGAGGCTACTCCTGTGGCCTTTATCACCCATTGCCCCGAATGTGGTACTGAGTTGGTACGCAATGAGGGCGAGGCGCAACACTACTGCCCCAATGCTTATGGCTGTCCACCTCAGATTACAGGGCGTATTCAGCACTATATCTCCCGAAAAGCTATGGATATAGAGGGCTTAGGCTCCGAAACAGTCGAGCTGATGTTCCGCGCAGGACTCATACACAACTATGCTGACCTCTATGAGCTGAAAGCTGAGCAAATACAGAACCTCGAACGCATGGGTACACGCAGTGCTCAGAATATCATCACAGGAATAGAGAAGTCCAAGCAAGTACCTTTCGAGCGGGTGCTCTTTGCCTTGGGGATTCGTATGGTAGGAGAAACTGTGGCTAAGAAGTTTGCCCGTACCTACAAGACCCTAGAGGCTTTCCGTACGGCCACCTATGAGCAATTAATCCAAATAGATGAGATAGGTGACCGCATCGCCCAGAGTGTCATAGAGTTCTTTGCCGATGAGAGAAATAAGGAGATTCTCCAGCGTTTGGAGGGCTATGGCCTACAATTTGCCTTAGCTGAAACCGAACAAACAACTCTCTCAGAAACGCTCAAGGGGAAAACCCTTGTTGTCTCTGGTGTCTTCGCTCGCCATTCCCGCGACGAGATCAAGGCCTTAATAGAAAGCCACGGAGGCAAAGTAGGTTCTTCCATCTCCTCCAAAACCAGCTATGTAGTAGCTGGCGACAATATGGGGCCTAGCAAATTGGAAAAAGCCACCCAATTGGGCATTCCCATCCTCTCAGAAGAAGCATTTGAAGCAATGATCCTTCTTTAATGATGCGAATCAATAGTTAAAACACTATTAACTAACTATCTAAGACGCAATAAATTGCGTCTCTACCCTAACGCTG
>NZ_ALNN01000001.1:0-3125 GCF_000293175.1 Capnocytophaga sp. CM59 | reverse complement strand
AGACTTAGTAATAATGGGAAGAATTTTCCTACATTACATAAGGTAATACATCAGGTAAAGTATTGGATACGAGGTATATATTCTTGGGTATCAGAATTTAACATAGACCAATATTTAGCGGAATACAGTTTTAGAATCAATCGCTCACAAAATAAAGATACTATCTTTAACAAATTAATGAAAAGAATTGTAGAACGTTCTCCCGTTTCCCAAAGTCAATTAGTATGTAGCTAAATAGACATCTCAATAATTTTATCTTAAAAACTCTAACCCCTGATAGAAATCTTTATATTCTTCCTCATAACTACTCAATACAAATATGGGAGGCTCATTTTCTGAAAGGAAAGTTAGCCAATGATCATAGGAGTAAAATACAATATTTTCTATAATATCTGGTTTTCCCTTAATGAAATTACCAATATAAAAATTTTTATACATCCATACGGTTGCGATACCATTTCCACCAAAAACACGCTCTATTACTTTCTTATTATCTTTAACAATCATTAAGTAAATCATTCTTTCATCCCATCTTTCATTGAGCTTATCCCAATTGGAAAAGGCTTGCATATAAAAGTCAGCATTATTTATTTTTCCTTTATATGTATTATCTATATGAAGAGAGATAGGATATTCATAGTAAGCATATTTGTCCAATAAACTGTAATTGATAGGAAAAGGAATATCTATATTTTTTATCTTCACGCTTTCTATTCTTTTTATTTTTCCCGTTTGGAATATATTTCCATCCTCAATAGATGCGTAATCATATTCTTTTCCTTTATATGAGGTATCTACTTCTTCGCTATAACTTAATAATAAACCAACATCAAAATACTTCTCTTCTATTTTTCCTTCTATTATCTCAATAGGATTGTAAGCGATCATTTCTAAATCTTTTATTAAATACGTATCCAGTTTGTCCTTTTTTATACTATAAGCATACACTGTATCAGTTTGTTTTAGGTGTAATTGTTCTAATATTTGCTCTTTGCGTTTTCCTGTTAGGGAGAAATAATATTTTTGCTTATTTATCTCTTTCTTTGTAAGGAGTGGTTCTTTTTGACTAAGCCTATAAGGTATAGAGAGATTTACGTAATATCCATATTTTGGAAAAACACTAACTTCATTTACTTTATAAACCTTCAAGTTAGCTGGTTTCCTATTTAAATAACCATACCCTTCTTCTGAATTAGGATATATATTTACAAATTTTAAGCTATCTCTATAAAAAATACGATCAGCCGCTATAAGAGAATCTTCACTTATAATTTCTTTTTTTTCTTCCTCTTGTGAAGGATTTACCTCTGTTTTTTCCATTTTACACGCCGTGATTAGGAAAAATACACTTATTATATATAATACGTATTTCATTATATGGTACTCAGGTTTTGATTGGTTACCTCTACTTCAACCTCTTCTACAAATAAGCATTTTTCGTGTCGCTGTATAGCTTCTTTCAAGCTCTCTTTTACCAAGAGTTTTAGGTTGGCATCACTTTTAAGCATATCAAAGTCTGCTTCCCAAAAGCCCGTGCCGAAGCCTTCATCAAACTTACACTCTCCCCAAGCTGTGGTAGCCAGTAGGAAGAGTTGCTGGTCAATAGAGGTCTCTAAGGTGGTCTTGGCAAGGTCGCGCTTCTCTATCAACGCCTTGAAGTCTATGGGGGTTTTGTAGTAAGTGCCTTTCATTTATCTTAATTATTACAAATCAATATCTTCTTATTATTACAAATTCATCACTACCTTGTGGTAAATATAGCTTAACGGGGAATGTAGCGGCACCTCCTTCTTTTCCATATTGTATAAGAGGACTCTCTCCTTTTATATCCCAATCGATACCATTAACCTGTTTAGTGTGATTACTCCGTTCTAAGCACACTAATCTACCATCAGCATATATTTTCATCTCATAATCTTCTAAAGCAGCCATCATACCCTTGTCTTTGATAATTTCTTCTTTTTCTTCTTTGATGTACTTATTGAGGTATTCTTTATCAGAATAATTGAAAAAAGCTGTTTCTTCTTGAGATTTTTTTACTAATTTTTGCCATTGATCAACATCTCCTTTATTAAGAATTTCCCATAGCTTTTTATAATAGGCGATAACTTTTTTCTTTAGTTTATCTTTGTCCCATTTTCTAAGATCTTGCCCATTACTCCAACCATTCAGTTCATAAGGTAAATCGATTGTAAACTTTCCTTTTATTTCATAATATGGAACAGGTTTCTCCAAATTTGGAATAGGATAAGAGTATAGATACTGATATGTTCCCTCTTCTGCTCCTTCTCCCACAGCAATCTTCTGATATTTAACTAATCCTACTTTTAAGAACTGAAAGGTATCAGGCTGTATACCTCCTTTTCTCAGTTCTTCATTAGAAGAAAATAGTTTTATCCTAAACTGATAAGTACCACTCTTTAGAACAGCTTGATTAATGTTTATTATAGTATTATGCATAGACATTTCATTGTTTGTTTCTACTAAAATATCATTAATGTAAGCTTCATAACGACCAGGTATGGTAACATCTAAAGCATAGACAATTCTTTCATTTGATTTCATATTATTTTTTTGTTTAAAACTCAGTGATAATACTGTTAGAAGTATTAAAATACAATATTTATTCCTCATCTTTTTTTAGATATTCTTTTTTTTTCTACAAAATTGAATTTAAAATGCAAAACTACAAAAAATAATATAATTAGCCCATACAAAGAGGATTATTTTTTTGATAGGAAGATAAGAGAAGACAGAGTCTTAGATGATTTGGACAGGCTTTTTCAAAATTAGGTTTCTAAATCGTTACCTAATACCTTGAAAAATATTTTTTGAGGCGTCAAAATAATCTCATATATTTGCACTCTGAAAATTAATGTATTATGGAATTATTTAAGGGACAAAGCCTCTTAGAGTTTACTGAACGCTTTAAAACAGACTTAGATTGCGAAGAATATCTAGCTTCTTTAAAGTGGGAAGATGGATATTGCTGTCGCAAATTACGAGGTATATATTCTTGGGTATCAGAATTTAACATAGACCGCTATTTAGCTGAGTATAGTTTTAGAATCAATCGCTCACAAAGCAAAGAGACTATCTTTAACAAATTAATGAAAAGAATTGTA